>DKLU01000482.1 GCA_002455915.1 Chryseobacterium sp. UBA6632 | reverse complement strand
TTTGTGGTATCTAATTATTGTGTTTTAAGATTATTTATAGAATTTATTTGTGTTAGATGACTTATATTATGAAAATTTTATCTAAATAATTTGAATTTTAAAGTAAATAATATTTGCAATTAGTTGGTTTTAAGATTATTTTTTAAATTTTGTTAAATGTTTGTTTAATTATTAAAAAAAATAAATAAAATGTAAATTATATATAATATTTTATTACATTTACCCACGAATTTTAAATTTATTTAATGTATGAAAAAACTTCTACTTGCATGCATGATGGCACTCGGTGTAAGTGCGTCTGCTCAACTTCAATTAGGAGGTGGAACATCAATGGCTCCGACCTCCATACCAGCTCCGTGGAGTAATTACTACAAATTTTCTTATACTCAGCAAATCATTAAAAAATCTGAGCTTAATACCACTGCCGGAAACATAACGGGAATCAGGTTTTTTCTTGCTGCTTCGAAAACTTTGTTGAATTCTGATGAAGTTGTTGTTTATCTAGGACATACGAGCAGTGATGACTTTACTTCAAATTCAAGCTGGGTGCCGCTTTCTTCGCTTACTCAGGTGTATGCTGGAACGGTAACCAACAATAACGGAGTTGTTGAAATTACATTTGCAACCCCTTTTGCGTATAATAATGTAGATAATCTTGTACTGGCTGTTGATGAAAATAAAGATGGTTATGATACGGTCGGTAGTGCGTCGAGCGAATATTTCTATAAGTATACTGCTGCTGCAAATACTACTTTGTATTATAGAAATGATACTACCAATCCGGATCCTGCCAGTCCGCCAACAGGAACTTCTACCTCGCTTGGTAGAAGTGAAGGAAGGTCTGTGATGCAGATTTTAGGATTAAATCCTGCTTCTACACCTCCTTGTAGCACTATTACAGCGCCTCTTGCAGCGGAAACAAATGTTTCTCTTACTCCTACATTTACATGGGCGGTAGCATCAGGTGCCACTTCTTATGTGGTGAGGTTGGGCACAACGCCGGGAGGTTCTGATGTGATGGATAATGTGAATGTTGGAAACGTAACAACTTATAGCGTGCCTTCCGCATCGTCGCTTTCTTATTATACCAATTATTATTTAACGGTTTCTCCTGTGAATTCTTTGGGAACAACAGCAGGTTGTACAGAAAGAATGTTTACTACGAGAAATATACCTTGCCCTTCAGTTTCGGCACCGGCATCAGCGGGAACGGGAGTTTCTGTTACTCCGACTTTTACATGGTCGGCAAGTGCTACTGCTACCGGATATAAGATCTCTATCGGTACCACTGCCGGGGGAACTGATATATTAAATAATGCTGATGTGGGTAATGTAACAACTTATACTCACAATACGCCTTTAAATTACGGAACGAAGTATTATTATACCGTTAATTCTTATAATGCGACGCTTACATCTTCAGGATGTACAGAAAGAAGTTTTACAACGCTTACATTGTGTCCTTCTGTTAGTGCTCCATCTTCTTCTGCGACTGGAGTTTCTGTATCGCCTTCATTTACATGGTCTGCAATTACCGGAGCGATTGGATATAAGATTTCTATTGGTACAACGGCTGGAGGAACAGATGTTTTAAATGCTTTAGATTTAGGAAATGTAACAACGTATAATTATAATTCTTCATTAAACTATAATACAAAATATTACTATACAATTGTAGGGTATACAGCTACTCAAACAGGTGCTGGTTGTACGGAAAGAAGCTTTACAACATTATCATTGTGTCCTACGGTTACTACGCCTTCGTCAGCATCTGCTACAAATGCTTCTATCACGCCTACATTTGTATGGACGACGGTGCCGGGGGCTACTGGTTATAGAATTTCCATAGGAACTACCGCAGGTGGAACTGATATTATGAATAATGCGGATGTAGGAAACGTAACCACTTATACATATCAAACTCCTTTGGCTTTCAGTACTAAATATTATTATACGGTTAACGGATATACTGCTACCCAGGCAAGTTCTGGGTGCTCAGAAAGAAATTTCACTACTCAGAATGCATGTCCTGTAGTTTCTTATCCTAGTGATGGGGCGACTCTTCAGCCTGTAAAACCTACAATTAAATGGAATGGTATTGCTACTGCTTCATCTTATACATTAACAGTGGGAACTACTTCTGGAGGTTCTGATATTATGAATAATGTAGATGTTGGAAATGTAACAACGTATACATTTGTAACTCCACTAACATTAGGTACAAAATATTACTATAAAGTAAACACCAATACATCTACAGGATGTACAGAAAGATCATTTACTGTAAATACGGTTGCCGCGCCAGCTAATGATGATTGTTCGGGAGCTTTGGAGGCTGCGTCTTTCCCTTATACTTATTCTCAGACGGACGGAGCGGGTTCTACCAACGGATCGGGTTATGTGATGACTTGTTCCACGGGTGCTAATGACGGAATGTGGTTTAAATTTATCGGTGACGGAAATACAATTGCTGTAAAAGCAACTACTACTTCTAGTTGGGATCATAAAGTAAGTGTGTATAGTGGATCTTGCGGTTCGTTTACTTGCGTGGGAGCTGCTGATTCAAGTTTTGGTGGTAATGGTTCTGTTGAAACGTATACCTTCAATTCTGTAGCGGGAACTCAATATTTTGTAAATGTGGGATATTACAGTGGTTCTAGTGATAGTGCAGAAGGTAACTTTAATCTGAATATTACTTCAACGGCAGTATTGGCAACTTCAGATGTTCAATCTGCAAAAGCAAAAGATATTAAGATTTATCCAAATCCATTTGTAGATGAAATTACGATTTCTGATGTTTCTAATGTGAAGTCAGTTTCAGTGATTGATCTTTCAGGAAAATTAGTGAAAGTAATTGATAAGCCAACTTCAACTCTTCGTTTGGGAGATTTAAAGCAAGGATTGTATCTTATTGCACTTGAATTGAAAGATGGAACAAGACAAGTCATTAAGGCAATCAAGAAATAAATTGAATTAATTTCATAAAAACTCAATATAGCGGCTAATATTTTTTAGTCGCTATATTTTTATGATGAATTATAATTGAAATCATAAGTATATGTGTTTATTATTGCTAAATTAGTAATACACAAAATAAATTACTGCTTATGAAAAAAATTCTACTTTCATGCTTATTTCTAATAGGTATGATTACACACGCTCAGATAAACTTGGGCACAGGAAGTACGTCAGCTGGTCCGCAGCCTATCAGCAATTACTACAGCTATTCTTACGTTCAGCAAATTTTTAGTAAATATGAAATCAATGCCGTCTCTGCGGGAAGCATTACAGGATTAAAATTTTATTTAAATAATACATTATCTTTAACAAATTCATCAAATTGGGCAGTCTACGTTGGGCATACGAGTAAAGGAAGTTTTGACTTCGAAAATAGCTGGATTCCAGTCTCTCAGCTCACTCAGATTTTTTCAGGTAATGTGCTGAATAATAATGGTGTGGTAAGTGTAAATTTCACAACGCCTTTCTTTTATAATAATGTTGATAATTTGGTGGTTGCTATTAAGGAAAGTGATCCAGGTTATGATGGAAGTGCCGAAGCTTTTTATGTTTACGATTCTGCTCCGCGCTCATCTATGTATTTTAGAAGCGATTTTACCAATCCGAATCTTTCTTCGCCCTCTTCCGGAACTCCAAATGATACAAAATCTGTTATTTCCATAGAAGGTTTATCGGCGAATACAACTCCGGCTTGCCCTACCATTACTTTTCCAAGCGATAATTCCGAATTCATTTCCATTAATCCGCAAATTAGCTGGGTTGCAGTGCCAGGAGCCTTGCAGTATAGAATTTCTGTGGGTACAACACCGGGAGGGGAAGATATTGTCAGTCAGCAATTAACCTCTGCAACAAATTACACTCCCGCGCCAACTTTGAATATCAATTCATCTTATTACATCAAATTAATAGCAATAACTGCGGCTGGCGAATCTGCAGGCTGTTCAGTTTCTAAATTCACAACCGTTCCGCTTAATCCAACGAATGATGAATGTTCTGATGCTATTCCTTTAACAGTAAATCCCGATTTGAATTGTGGAACTGTAACAGCAGGTTATAATCTGGGCGGTTCAGATTCAGGCATCACGCCTGATCCTTGCAATGGACTTCCCGATGCGGATGTTTGGTTTAAATTTGTTGCAACAGAATCTTCTCATGTAATTTCTTTACGAAATATTCAGTCTATTGGTTCAGATTATAGTACCGATATGAATTTTCAGGTTTTTAGCGGAAATTGCGGAAATTTATCGAGTATTTTTTGTTCAGATTCAAATTCTTCCTTGGTTCCGGGGCTTACGGTGGGAGAAACGTATTATATGAGAGTTTACAGTTATTGGGGCGGCGATTATGCACAAAGCTTCAACGTTTGCGTGGGAACGATGCCTCCTGCGCCTGTTAATGATGATTGTTTTGGAGCTTTTTCTGTTGCAGGTTTTCCTTATAGTCATACACAGTTAGATGCTGCGGGAAGTACCAATAACAATGGTTTTATCACAACCTGCACGGAAGATCATATGAATGATGGAACATGGTTTAAATTTACAGGAAATGGTACCAATGTAGATATCGAAGTCTTAATGCCTAACGATAGTTTGTTTGATCCTCAAATCGGAGTTTACAGCGGAAGTTGCAATAATCTTATTTGTGAAGGTACCGTTGATGATTTTGAAGAAGGCGGAAGAGAATTTATCAGCATTTCGACGGTTTTGGGAAATACTTACTATGTTAATGTAGGGCATTTCAGCGGCTTTTCAGATGCAATGGAAGATACTTTTACTATTAATATGTTGAGCAACGTATTAAGTACTTCAGCGATGGTTAAAAAAGATAAAGCTATTAAGGTGTATCCGAATCCATTTACAGATAGCATTACTATTTCTGATGTTTCTAACATAAAATCTCTTTCGATTACAGATATCTCAGGAAGATTAATCAAAACAATTGATAAGCCTTCACAAACGTTATATCTGGAAGATTTAAAACAAGGAATGTATCTTATCACACTATTTAAGTCAGATGGTACGCAAGTGACGATTAAAACTATTAAGAAATAACTTTAATTTTACCATTCTGAAGTTAATTTGGTTTAAAATTTACCCTAAATAATATAAAATTTTAAAAAAAAGGAAGGTGGCAATTTTGCCACCTTTATTGTTGTTTATTTATCCGCAGGAACAGGTTGTAGTTCACCGGTATTCATCATATCAAATATTGCCGGGAAAAATGTTACAAGGACAAAGTAGATAATAATCATTAATATAACAAGCGCAAATAGAATAACTACTAAACTGTTGGGCTTGTTTTTCTTTTTAGGTTCCATGATTTTGTGATATTTGGTTAATATTTTAAACTAAGCTAATTTCTTGCCACATTGTTTACAATATCTCGCATCATCGTCAATATCTTCATTTCCGCATCGTTCGCATACTTTTTCAAGGTTTTGTCGTTTGTTTCTCATTTCCGCTGTTACAATTCCAGTAGGAACCGCGATGATGGAATAACCTGCTAACATTAAGACTACAGCGAAAAATTTTCCCATTGGGGTTATTGGTGAAACATCTCCGTAACCAACTGTTGTTACCGTAACTACCGCCCAATAAATAGATTGCGGAATCGTTTCAAAACCAGGTCTTCCGCCTTCCACCATAAACATCAGAGAACCAACGATTACTGAGAAAATAATTAAAAATAAAAGGAAAATATAAATTTTTCGTGAGCTGTTTTTTAAAGCTCTTACAATCACAGTTCCGTCATTCATGAAATCTAAAAGATTGAAAACACGGAAAACTCTAAGCATTCTCAACATTCTGAAAATCAGGAAGTATTTTGTCACCGGAAAAATAAAACTCAGATAAAAAGGAACTAGCGCAAAAAAATCTATAATTCCGAAAAAACTGAAAATATAATGTTTCTTATTCTTCACCACGGCAATTCTCGACCAATATTCTGCCGTGAAAAACAATGAAATAATCCATTCAAGAATAATGAAGGTATAATGGTATTTATTATCAAGCTTGGGAACACTTTCCATCATAATAATGAAGGTGCTTACAAGAATTAATGACAATAAAGTAATGTCGAATAATTTTCCGAGTTTGGTGTCTGAACGATAAATAATTCGGTAAACATGCCTTTTCCAAAGCGAATCTTCGGGAACAAGACTGTGTTCTTTTTCCATTTTTATTGTTTTTTCTAAATTAACAAATTATGCCTATTTTCGTAACAAACATACAGAATAAAATGACAATAAGCGAAGTAATTTCAAAAATAGAAACGCGCATTCCGTTGCAGCAGGCAGAAGATTTTGATAATGTAGGATTGCTGTGCGGCATCCCAAGTCGTAATGTGAGCGGAATCTTGGTTTGCCACGATGCGCTGGAAAATGTTGTGGATGAAGCCATTCAGAAAAATTGTAATTTGATAGTATGTTTTCATCCGATTATTTTCTCCGGTTTAAAATCATTAACAGGGAAAAATTACGTTGAAAGAGCCGTTTTAAAAGCAATTGAAAATAAAGTGGCCATTTATGCGATTCATACGGCTTGGGATAATGATTTTTTTGGTGTAAATGCAGGAATTTGTAATCATTTAGGTTTAAAAGATTTGAAAATTCTTCAGCCTAAAAAGAATAATTTAAAACAATTAACGGTTTTCGTTCCTAAAGATCATTCTGAAAATGTAAAAGAAGCTTTGTTTTCAGCAGGAGCGGGAAATATTGGTTTTTATGATGAATGCAGTTTCACCATCAACGGAAACGGAACTTTCAGACCTACAGAAGGTTCAAACCCTTTTTCGGGACAGCAAAATATCAGAGAAAATGCTGATGAAGATATGATTTCTGTAATTTTTGAAAGCTATAAGCAAGGCCCGATTGTTGCAGCGATGAAAGCTGCGCATCCTTATGAAGAGGTGGCTCATCAGATTTATTCGTTGGATAATGACAATCATCACACAGGTTTGGGAATGTTTGGCGAATTTGAAGAAGCGATAGAGGAAGCTAACTTTCTGAAATTGGTGAAAGAGAAATTCAATTTAGAGATCATCAGACACTCAGATTTTACCGGAAAAAAGATAAAAAGAGTAGGGGTTTTAGGTGGTTCTGGGGCGAGTGCTATAAAATCGGCTTTGTCTAAAAAATGCGACGCTTATCTTACGGGAGATGTTAAATACCACGATTTTTTCCTTGCCGAATCTAAGATGTTGATTTGCGATATCGGGCATTATGAATCTGAACAATTTGTAACGCAACAATTATTTGAAATTTTATCACAAAAATTTAGTACATTTGCAATTTCAAAATCTATTGAGAAAACCAACCCAGTAAATTATTTCATTTAAATATGGCAAAAACCAACGATATTTCAGTTGAAGAGAAATTAAGAGCTTTATACGATTTACAAATCATTGATTCTAGATTGGATGAAATCCGAAATACAAGAGGAGAATTGCCAATCGAGGTGGAAGACCTTGAAATCGAAATTGAAGGTCTTGAGAAAAGAGCTGAAAAATTTCATACAGATATTAAAGAGCAGGACGACCAAATCAAAACTAAGCATGAGGTAATCAACCATGCAAAGTCTTTGATCGAAAAATACAAATCTCAACAGGATAACGTAAGAAACAATAAAGAATTTGAAGCTTTAGGTAAAGAAACTGAATATCAGGAGCTTGAGATTCAACTTGCTGAGAAAAGAATTAAAGAATTCGGAGCTAAAATTGCTCACAAAAACGAAACTTTAAGCGAGCTTAACAATAAGATTTCTGATCTTAAAAATCACTTAAAATTCAAAAAAGAAGAATTAGATGGTCTTATTTCTGAAACTCAAAAAGAAGAAGAATATTTGATCGAGCAGTCTAAAGAATTCGCAGGTAAGATCGATGAGAGATTATTGGCTTCTTACAACAGAATCAGAACAAACTCTCCAAATGGTCTTGCGGTTGTAGGTTTGGAAAGAGGTGCACCGAAAGGTTCATTCTTTACAATTCCGCCTCAAAAGCAAATGGAAATCGCTCAGAGAAAGAAAATCATTATCGATGAGCATTCAGGAAAAATCCTTGTTGACGACGAGTTGGTAATGGAAGAAAACGAAAGAATGAAATCTGTAATTAAATTCTAATTACTTATTTTTAAAAATATAGAAGCTGTTTCAATTTTGAGACAGCTTTTTTGTTTTTAGTCTCTCGCTGATTTTGCAGATGACGCAGATTTTAAACGCGGTCATCTGCAAAATTTGTTGATAAAATAACGTTACATTCTGTTCGGAAATTTTAAATAATTGTGTTATTGTGAAAAATATTTGTGCATTCGTGTTTAAACAAAAAACCGCCTCTAAAGAGGCGGTTGATATTATTCGTGATGTTCGTACATTTTATTATACAGATCCATAAACTTCTCTTTTATGGCTTTTCTTTTTAACTTCAATGTCGGAGTTAAAAGTCCGGCTTCAATGCTCCAAACTTCAGGTGTGAGTTCGATCTTTTTGATCTTTTCCCAGTTTCCAAGATGTTCGTTGATATTATCCATCTCTTTTTCGATTCTTTCCTTTAATTCAGGGCTTTTCGCGATTTCCTGAGGAGTAGAACCTATGTTTAGATTGTTTCTCATTGCCCAACTTTTCGCAAATTCAAAATCAGGCTGAACTAAAGCTGTCGGCATTTTTTCACCATCACCCACAACCATGATCTGTTCGATAAATTTAGAAGCTTTTGCCAAATTTTCTATCGTTTGAGGAGCAATATATTTACCTCCTGATGTTTTAAACATTTCTTTCTTACGATCAGTGATTTGTAGAAACCCGTCACTGTCGACTAAGCCGATGTCTCCGGTTTTAAAATATCCATCTTCTGTGAAGGCTTCTTTCGTCATTTCATCATTTTTGAAATAACCTTTAAATATAGAAGGACCTTTTACGGTAATTTCTCCGTCTTCCTGAATTTTTACCTGTAAATTATCCAATGGTGGACCAACCGTTCCTATCTTCATTTTACCGAAACTGTTTACAGAAATTACAGGCGAAGTTTCTGTTAAACCATAGCCTTCCAAAATTGGAATTCCCGCATTTTGAAATAGTAAATTTAATCTTGTTGATAAAGCGGCAGAACCGGAAACTAAAGTTATAATTTCACCTCCCAAACCTTCTCTCCATTTTTTGAAAACTAATTTATCAGCGATAATTTCAAACAATCCTGATGGTTTGGAAACTGTTTTCTTTTTGCTCAAAAGATTAAGTGCCCAGAAGAATATTTTTTGTTTTAAACCTCCTGCAGAAGAACCCGTTGCATAAATTTTATCATATACTTTCTCAACCAATCTTGGTACAACGCTCATGTAGTGAGGCTTTACTTCTTTTACGTTTTCGCCCATTTTGTCGATACTTTCCGCGAAATAAATCGAAAAACCATTGTATTGGAAAAGATAGAAAAGCATTCTTTCAAAAATATGACAGATCGGTAAAAAGCTTAAAACCCTCGTATCTTTATAGTCTAAACTTTTTTTCTTCGGAATTCTTGGAATAGATCCCAACACATTTGAAACAATATTGTCATGCGTTAGTAGTACTCCTTTTGGTCTTCCTGTTGTTCCGGAAGTGTAAATAATGGTTGCCAAATCATCAGAATTAATGGCTTTGGAAAGATCTTCCACCTCAATTTGAGTAGAATCATCTTCGCCAAGATCCAAAATTTCTTTCCAGTTGGCAGCACCTGTTACATTATCAAAAGTAAAAATTCCCTGTAAAGACGGGATATTATGTTTTACCTTCGTTACTTTATTGAAAAGCTCTTTATCTGAAACAAAACAATAGTGAATTTCAGCATTATTAAAGATAAATTCGTAATCTTCCGGCGAAATACTAGGGTAAACAGGTACAGAAACCACTCCGATCTGGGAAAGTCCCAAATCCATAACAGCCCATTCTGTACGGGAATTTGTAGTGATTAAAGCTATTTTATCACCAGGTTTTATGCCTAGTTTTAAAAGTCCTCTTGATATTTTATTTGCCTGATTGATAAATTCCTGGGTAGACGTTTTCTTCCATTCGCCGTGATACTTGGTCACAAACATATCCGATTTAGGATATTTTTCTAAAGCGTAGTGCGGTATATCGAATAATCTTTTGATGGCCATGATTCTTTAGGTATAATTTTAATTAATTTAAATATAAGAATTTTTTTTAATTAGAGAAATTTGATTGTACGATTTAGGAATCGATAAAATATTCGCAATAATTTATCAATAATAAGTAAGCCGAAAAGCGAAGTTTTAGTGATAATTTATATGATGTTGAATCTTTGCTGAATCTCTTTAATCGCTATCTGTCAGGGCGTAAACAGCAAGTTTCAATTCTATTTTCAGATTTGCTCAAAAAGTGTAAATTAGCGACTATCTAATTATTAATTTTTATGGACTTTAATTTATCAGAAGAGCAGCTGATGATTCAGCAGGCGGCAAGAGATTTTGCACAAACCGAACTTTTACCTGAAGTTATCGAAAGAGACAGAGATCAGAAGTTTCCTACGGAACAGGTGAAAAAAATGGGAGAGATGGGGCTTTTAGGAATGATGGTAGATCCGAAGTACGGTGGTGCGGGGATGGACAGTGTTTCTTACGTTTTGGCAATGGAGGAGATTGCAAAAATCGACGCTTCTGCGGCTGTTGTAATGTCTGTAAACAATTCATTGGTTTGCGCAGGTCTTGAAAAATTCGCTTCTGAGGAGCAAAAAGTGAAATATCTTACACCTCTTGCTAGCGGACAGGTAATCGGAGCTTTTGCTTTGTCTGAGCCTGAAGCGGGATCTGATGCGACTTCTCAGAAAACTACTGCTGAGGATAAAGGGGATTATTATCTTTTAAATGGTATTAAAAACTGGATTACAAATGGTGGAACAGCTACATATTATATCGTAATTGCACAAACTGACCCTGAGAAAAAACATAAAGGAATCAATGCGTTTATCGTTGAAAGAGGTTGGGAAGGTTTCGAAATCGGAACAAAAGAAGACAAATTGGGAATCAGAGGAAGTGATACGCATTCTTTGATTTTCAACAACGTAAAAGTACCAAAAGAAAACAGAATCGGGGAAGACGGTTTCGGATTCAATTTTGCTATGGCTGTTTTGAACGGTGGTAGAATTGGTATTGCTTCTCAGGCTTTAGGTATTGCTTCCGGAGCTTACGAATTGGCGTTGAAATATGCTAAAACAAGAAAAGCTTTCAAAACTGAGATTATTAATCACCAAGCGATTGCTTTCAAATTGGCAGATATGGCGACTCAGATTACGGCGGCAAGAATGCTTTGTTTCAAGGCGGCTTGTGAGAAAGATGCCGGAAAAGATATTTCTGAAAGTGGAGCGATGGCTAAATTATATTCTTCTCAGGTTGCGATGGATACAACGATTGAAGCAGTTCAAATCCACGGTGGATACGGATATGTAAAAGAATATCACGTTGAAAGATTAATGAGAGATGCAAAAATCACTCAGATTTATGAAGGAACTTCTGAAATCCAGAAAATTGTGATTTCAAGAAGCATTTCAAAATAAATTGCTTAAAAACTGACTTATTCCAGATAAAGCAGAACACATGAAATAGTAAAAACAAATAAGGCTCTCAATCGAGGGCCTTATTTTTACACCAAATCATAACTTTAATATAAAATATAATAGAAAAATTATTTCTTTATTAAATCTAAAACAAATTTCCGTTTGTTTTATTATATCATAAATTTAAAAAGAAGAAATTTTATATTAATGAAAAATTAATTAAAAAAATATTAAAATAATTTTTTCCTGTAAAACAAGGGTTTTTTATTCATTTAAATTATTTTCAGAGTTGGGTTTAGTTTTCTTTTTATAGAAATAATATCCGATTCCGCCAGCCAAAAGTAAAGGCCACAACGGAAGAATAAATAGAAATATAGAGGTAATCACATCCCAACCAGATTCTATGGCGGCAAAAGATTTTTCACCAAAGGTTTTCGGTTCTTTTGTAACTTCAGATTTATCGGTTAAAGAAATTGAGATACTGCAAATCGCATTTTCGACGTATTTATCGCCCAAAACTTCTACGTTTTTACTTTCGACATCGCCAAGATTATAATTAAGCTCGCTCATCAGATCATCAAAATTCTGAATCGGAATTTTTACTTTTAAAAGGTAAGATTTTCTTTCATCATCAGAATTATATGAATTATTTACCGAAGCAGATTCTACATAAGACATTTCTTCACTGGCGATAAAACCTTTGTTCTTTTTTACTTCCTCACGTACAATTTCTTTCACCGTTTCGGCATTATCTACGTTAATGGAAATAAAACCAGATTTTACCATTTTATTTTTGGGAAGATTTAGTTCAAAATTTTCGTTCTTTGGTTTGTCTTTATAAATAACTTTTGTTTCCTTGATGACTTTTGGAGCCGGAACATTCACGACAATTTTATCATCTTTTTTCTGAATTGAATCTTTCTTTGCAGTCTCTAATTTTACAGATGAAATTTTGTTTGAAAGTGAATCTACAATTTTAGCTGTACTTTCTATTTTTTCCTGAACATCATTTTTAGCATGCTCAAAATCTTTGATCTTTACATTTGCAGAATCCCACGCAGCGTTTGCCTGATCGCTCGCTTCGTTTATTTTATCTGAAGCAACCGAAATTGCGCTATCTGCTGAACTCATAACATTTTCAACACTAGAATTTGTCGCTTCTCTTTTTTTACACATGATAAAGATGCTTGATGCGGCAACCATTAATATGAACTTTTTCATAAGATTAATTTTTTTGATGAAGTAAAATTAGGAGTGAAGCTTTTGTAAAGATTGTAAAAGGAATGTATTTCTGTCGTAAAGTTTTATTTAATTAAAAATCAATGTTTTGTATGTGTTTTACAAGAGTTTTACAATTTATACGATCACTTTTATAGAATTTTCTTTTAATTAATTTAAAAATATTATATTCAAGATCGGAAGAGCG
>DKLU01000118.1:1087-6212 GCA_002455915.1 Chryseobacterium sp. UBA6632 | reverse complement strand
ACTGCAGAATAAACTAGGGTCAAGACTAAGACAACAACTATTAACAAGTTAAAACTTGGGAAATAGTACAGATTTAACACACTTAAAACTAAAAGACAAATTGTAATTAAGCTATAATACTTAACTATTCTTTTTCCATTTCCATAAAATAAAATTTCCATTGATAAATATTTTAAAAATTAATTTTTAATGTTGGTATCATCTCCGCAGCTTCTTTCATCTTAGTATCTACTATTTTTGCATAGATAGCGGTAGTTCTAATTTCACGATGACCAAGTCTTTTCGAAACAGTATATATATCTGCACCATTCTCCAAAAGAAGTACAGCATTTGTATGCCTTGCCGAATGAAAAGTAATGTGTTTAGGAACTCCAGCACGATTGCACCAACGGATAATTTCTGTATTGTAGGTCATTCCATATTTCAATCCTCTAAAAACTCGATCCAGCTGATCTTGTCTTTCACCAAGTAATTCCCTTGCTTGAGCAGAAATATAAAGATATTCTACACCATCCGTTTTCTCTTGCCGAAAATTCACTTTACTAAACTCTCCTTCATCTCGAACTTCAGACCAAATCAAAGTATTAATATCTGACCAACGAAGACCGGATAAGCATGAAAACAGAAAAGCTTTTTTTAAAACAGGATATTTACATTCTGCTTTTGCCAAAGCTTGTAGCTCATCAAAAGTCAAATATTCTCTTTGGCTTTCAGCCTGTTCGAACGATTTTATTTTCGAAGCAAAATTGATTGATAAATATCCATCATCAAATGCACTTCTAAGGGCGGCTTTGAATTTATTGAAATAAGAATATTTTGAGTTTTGAGATAATGGTAAGTCACTTTTTGTCCGGGCAACATGATCAAAATAATGGCGGACTTTTTTAATCAGTTCCTCGTCAACCTCGTCGAAGGTTAGATTTTTTGAAATGATTTTATTAAGATGTTGTAACGTAGAAAACCAATTGCCATAATTGTTAGAAGAATCCTGCTTTTGTTTTTCCTCAGTTTTTTCTTCAAAATAATTCAAAAAGGTACGTTTTGACTTTGTCGTATTCTTTAAATCGAACTTACCTTGAACAAATTCCGCTTTCCGGATTGATAACACATTTTCTGCGAATTCAAGTCCTTCTTTATTGTGCTTCTTTTCTGCAGAAGTCTTAGGATTGCCGAATAAATAGGTATCTAAATTCTCATAACTGCGGAGATGTCGTCTTTTACCTCGCTCATTAATTTCCGAACCACGATAATATTCAATAGAAAGACTAATGCGTCCATCTTTTAAAGCTCGTTTGTTAAGTGATATTTTCATAATTTATACTTTTGTACTTCTTTGTACTATTTAAATGAATTAACAATAAAAAGTAGTACAAAATTGGTGACAAAAGTACAAACAAACTCTTACAAAAGAAAATATATTACACTTAAATTACTGTAAATCAAACAAAAGACAATAAGAGAAACTAAAAGAAAACAATATTACTTTCCGATACAAAACTTAGAAAAAATATTCCCCAAAACTTCATCATTTGTTACTTCGCCTGAAATTTCACCAAGATGCTCTAAAGCATTTCTAAGTTCATAAGCAAGTAACTCTGTTGAGATTTGAAATGTTATGGCTTCTTTTACTTTATTTACAGCGTCCAAAGATTTTTGTAAGGCTTCAAAATGACGTTGATTGGTTATGATTACATTATTTTCAGAAGCTTTTAATTGTTCTACGTAAGATGATAATTCATTTTTCAGATCCTGAATATTTTGATTTTCAACGGCAGAAATTTTAATAAAATCGAATTCGTGAGCAATTTCATTTCTGAAAATATCTTCCCCTTTTTCATACGTTGTCGGAGAAACTTCATCAATTTTTGTAGCACAAATAATCAATTTCAAATCCTCTCTCAACAAAGATTTTATCATTTCAATATCTTCAGAAAAATCTTCTGTTGCTGCATCCGCTAAGTATACAAGAATATTGGCATTTTCTACTTTTTCTTTGGCTTTTTTTACACCGATTGCTTCAATTTCATCCATTGTTTCACGCAATCCGGCTGTATCAATCAAACGAAAAGCATGTCCTTTAATATGTAAAACTTCCTCAATGGTATCTCTCGTAGTTCCGGCAATGTTACTTACAATCGCTCTTTCTTCCTTCAACAAAGCATTTAATAATGTCGATTTTCCGGCATTAGGTTTTCCTATGATGGCAACAGCAGTTCCGTTTTTAATTGCGTTTCCGTATTGAAAACTTTCAATTAACGAATTTAATTTTAATTCTATTTTATTTAATAGCTGATTCAAAGCTGTTCTGTCTGCAAATTCCACATCTTCTTCTGCAAAATCCAGTTCAAGTTCAATCAATGAAACAAAATTTAATAAGTCTGTTCTTAAAAATGATATTTCATTGGTGATTCCACCTTTCAACTGATTAATAGCAACTTTTCTAGATGCTTCATTTTCAGACGCAATAACATCGGCAATGGCTTCCGCTTGGGAAAGATCAATCCTTCCATTAATGAAGGCACGAAGTGTAAATTCTCCGGCTTTTGCCATTCTTGCGCCATTTTTAATCAAAGTTTCAAGAATACGTTTTCCAATATGTGGCGAACCGTGGAAGGTGATTTCAACCGAATTTTCTGTGGTAAAAGTTCGGGGTGCTAAAAATATAGACAGCATTACTTCGTCAATCGCTTCTTCGCCATCCATAAAATATCCGTAGTGAATGGTGTGGGATTTTTGTTTTTCAAGGTTTTTACCAGGAAAAGATTTCTGTACGACAGATAAAGATTCATTTCCGGAAACTCTGATAATGCCTAAAGCACCTATTCCATTGGCAGTAGCCAGCGCACAAATGGTATCGTTATTCATGCGGCAAATTTACGGATTTTAATTGCAAACCATTATATCCTTTCTCTATGGTGATGATTTTAATGTAATGATTTAATTTCCTTTCATTTACAAAATCTGCACACTTTCCTTAATGCTGTTCATTACAAAAATGCTTTTCGTTTGTCCAATGCCTTCAATTTCAGAAAGTTTATTCACAAAAAACTCATGAAATTCATCCATATTCGGAGCCAGAATTTTTAGCATAAAATCAAAATCTCCGCTGATGTTATAAAATTCAACGACCTCTTTTAGTTTTCCAACTTCCTCAATGAATTTTCCGGCGGTTTTTTTATTATGAACATTTAAAGCAATCATGCAAATCACCATCATGCCTTTGTTTACCTTTTTTCGGTCAAGAACGGTTGTGTATTCTTTAATGATTCCGGCCTTTTCCATACGCTTAATGCGTTCATGGGTTGGGGTAGGGCTGAGGTTAATTCTTGCTGAAATATCTCTTACACTCAGTTTAGCATCTTTTTGCAGAAGTCTCAGGATAGAAAGATCTTTTTCGTCGGGAGTATAATTTTCTGTAGCCATTTGTTCTGTTTTTGAAAGTTTAATAATCTTAAATAGAATATTTGTTCTTTTGAATTGTTTTTAAATTCAAATATGTTCCAAATTTAGCATATAATTTTTATAAATGTTCTGTTAATTTTAATTTTGCAGGAAATTTGAATGATATGAACTCTAGGAAAAATTTAATATTAATACTCGCATCAGTAGGAACATTTGTGGAGGCTTTGGATATTGCTATTATTAATTTAACGATTCCTTCCATTCAGGAGCAATTCAATATCAACGCTTCTACCGTACAGTGGTTGCAGACTTTATATGTGCTGTTCTTCGGAGGTTTCTTAATTATCGGAGGAAAATTATCAGATCAAATCGGAAGAAAGAAAATCTTCCTAATTGGAGGTTTAATTTTTATGCTGACATCTTTGGGAGCAGGTTTATCTACAAACTTTGAATCATTGGCAATCTTCAGAGCATTGCAGGGATTAGGTGCAGCTTTTATTATGCCGTCTGCCATGTCTATTGTTACCAATACCTTTAGAGAAGAACAGGAGAGAAACAAAGCGGTGGGAATTTTCAGTTCCTTTGCGGCTATTGGTTCGGGAAGCGGTTTGTCGATCGGGGGAATCATCACCACTTATCTAAGCTGGCATTGGGTTTTCCTTATCAATGTTCCGATTCTTTTCTTTACATTGATTTTTTCTTATCAATTTTTACCAAAAGACGAAAGAAACGAAAAACCTCAAAATACAGATTTTATTTCAGGAATATTATTGGTTTTAGGATTACTGAGTTTAACTTACGGAACACACGAATTAATTCAAATCAAAGAACATCCGTTCTTCATTATAGGGTCGTTAGCTTTATCTGTTCTGCTGTTAGGGTTGGTTTTTTATCGATTAAAAACAATTTCTCAACCGTTGATTGATCTTCAATTGGTAAGACAAAGATCATTAATGGTAGCAAATATCGTTTTCTTTACATTGGGAGCATTTTTCATTGGATTTTTATTTTTGATTTCATTGATGTTACAAAAAGATATGCACCACAGTTCGGCATCGGCAGGATTGTTATTGGTTCCGTTTAGTATTTTGTCGGCATTGGTTTCAAAATTTATATTACCACACGTTTCTAAAAGATTAAGCTCTATACAGATTGGGATTTTGGGCTGGTCATTTATGCTGTTGGGTTCATCATTACTATTTATTTCAGTGTACACAGGGCATCCGTTAGCTATTGTTTTATTAGGAGCAGCGTGCATTTCCGGAATTGGGATGACGTTTTGCTTCACAGGATTATCAATCTTAGGAATTCAGGATATTCAGCCTGCACATTACGGGGTGGCTTCCAGTTTAAGCACCACAAGTTACTTTTTAGGAGCAGGAATCGGATTATCTTTTATGACTTTAATGAGCCAAGTTTTCCCTTCACAATTTGCTGTTGGAAGTTTAAGTTTAGAAATCCTGATCAGTTATGCCGTTATCGCATTAGGAATATTAATCTATCTGATTCTGAAAGAAACGAAAATAAAAAAAGCCACTATGGCAGTTTCATAATTCATTGATATATTGTTAATAATAATTTGGAGATATCTAATGGTGTCTCCAAATTGTTTTTTTTAAGGAATTTACTGGCCTCGAATTCACAATCTTTTTAATTTTCGTCCATTTTCACAGATATAAGCTTCATGTTCAAACAGTTTAAAATCTGCGTAATCTGCAAAATC
>DKLU01000118.1:0-901 GCA_002455915.1 Chryseobacterium sp. UBA6632 | reverse complement strand
AATATCACACTTGCCATTTATTGAGCAAAAAAATAGGACAATCTAAAATATTTTACTTTAATTTGCCCATATTATCAGCATGAAAATTCAAATTGTCAGCGATCTCCATCAGGAATTTGGCATCACAGATCTATCTTTCGATAATGCAGATCTTGTGATCCTCGCCGGAGATACCAATCTCGGAACCAAAGGCATCGAATGGGTAAAAACAAAAATTCCAGAAAAGCCCGTGATCTATATTCTTGGAAATCACGAATATTATAAAGGCTCTTATCCGAAAACATTGAATAAAATAAAAGCTGCAGCCTAGGATTCAAACATTCATGTGCTGGAAAATTCTTTTGTAGACATAGAAAATATTCGTTTTCATGGCACAACATTATGGACGGACTTTTCCATCTTTGGAGATCCAGGATATTACGGGATGTTGTGCCAATCTAAGATGAATGATTACAAGAAAATTACCAGAGATCCGTCGTATTCAAAAATGAGAACGGTAGATACATTTAAAATTCATCAGTTCTCAAAACTATGGTTACAGGAAAGTCTGGAAAACTCAAAAGGATTAAAAAATATTGTCGTTACCCATCACGAGCCAAGTCTGCAATCGGTTCCGGAAGAGTATAAAGAAGATCCGATTACCTCTGCATATGCTTCAAATTTAGAAAGTTTTATCATAGAACATCAACCCTTATTTTGGATTCACGGGCATATTCATACTCCTTCACGCTATAAGATTTTAAATACTGAAATCATTTGTAATCCACACGGATATATCGATGAAAAATACAATGGTTATAATAAAGAATTAATTATTGAATTGTAAATTCTATGGAGGCATTAACTTTTTAACGAAATGATTTTTATATATTTTCTAAAATTTAAAATAAACAAAGCATAG
>DKLU01000202.1 GCA_002455915.1 Chryseobacterium sp. UBA6632 | reverse complement strand
GAGGCCTTGGTAAAAAATATATTAAAAATTATTAGAATGTTCTGCTATAAAGGATTTTGCTCAATCAAAGGATTTGCATCAATCTCTTTCATCGGAATTAAAAATTCCCAACGTTTATCTGTATTTGACACCGTCATTACATTATTATCTACTACCGAAGAATGGTTAGCTCCTGTTCTATCTAAGTTTTGATTCAATCTTTTTAAATCTAAAAACCTGAAGCCTTCTCCCCAAAGTTCAATTCTTCTACTATTTAAAACATCATTAATATAAGCCGTTCCAGTATTGGAAGATGCGGTATAAGAAGAGTTTCTATTGAGCATTAATTGGTTAAAAATTAATTTTGACTCAGCTTCATTTCCTTGTCTTGCCTGTGCTTCAGCTTCTATTAAATACATTTCAGCTGCTCTCATGTAAGGAACATCCATTCTACTATCAGAAAGACTCACCGAAAGGAATTTCTGACTGGTATAAGGAAATTTAGAATAGTTGGAAGGCAAGCTCAATGATGTATGATTTCCTGTAGGATCTACCAACTGTCGGCGAACATCTGTAGCAGGGAATAAGCCATACAACTTACTGTTCATCGCCTTTGGGGCCTGACGGATATTGGTAGAATTATAGTTTCTCGACATATATGCTCCAAAATTTCCGAAATAATCGGTCTGATCTGAAACAATAGTTGCTCCCCAGATCCATTCACCATTACTTAAATTATTGAAACCAGCAGCGTAAGTTGCTTTATCCATCAAACCGTAGCCCGCTCTTGCCAATTTTGCTGAAGAAACAGCTAAAGGATAATTTCCCTGTGTTAATGCAACTCTCGCTTTTAATCCAGAAATAACATTCGCATCAAAATGTGATTTCGCAGCTCTTGTAGTTCCAATTAATCTTGTATATGCTTCATCTAAATCTTTATTAACCTGATTATAAACTTCTTCTACTGTATTTCTTTTCATCGGAACCTCATCAGCCAATAATCGTAAAGGAACTCCAAGCTGCGTATTATTTGCTCCTGGAACATATCTTTTGCCATAAATCTGAACCAACATATAATAACAAAATGCTCGGAACGCATAAGCTTCACCAATTGCCTTTTTTATAGTAACATTATCAGCATCTGTAGGTGCAGGAACGCTAGGCCCGTTAGCAATTACCATATTTGCATTTCTAATTAATGCATAGTAAAACTGATAAGGATAAAACGTAACATCACTCGTCGCATTTGCCTGATCCTGCCATCTCACGGTAGAAATGTACCAGCCATTTCCTGTAGATGGAAAAACAAGATCTTCGCCTAAAGCATCTAGAATAATCATCATCCCGCCTTGTCCGTTTTGCCCTTGACTGTTATTTTGACGGGAATACATATCGCGATGCATACCGTTGATAATTGCCATAAGATTGGAAGCACTGGAATATGCCGCACTTTCCGAAACAGCTGTCGTAGGATCTGTCTCTAAATAATCGCTATGACATGAACTTAATGCAAAAGCTAAGAAAAGAGATGAAAAAATGGTAAGTTTTTTACAATGTAATTTTATATTTTTCATTTTGTATTTTTTAGAATGAGATATTAGCCCCTAGTGTTATAATTCTTGCCGGCAAGTATCTGTTGGTAGTTGTTCCGTTGAAAGACTGAACAGGCTCCAATCCTTTTCTTGCTGTTTTGCTCCAAAGATTTTCTCCGGAAACTGTAAATCTTAAACCAGACAATCCGTATTTTGAAATGTCGCTCGTATTAAAACTATATCCTAACGTCAGTTGTCTGAAAGAAATAAAGTCTGATTTTATAAGCCATCTGCTTGATCCTGCATTTGAACTTGTATAGGTTGAAGAATTAAGAGCAGGAACATCTGTAATCTGCCCCGGAGTTGTCCATCTGTCTAAAATATCAGTACTCAAAGCTCCTCCTTGCGGATATGCAGACATTAGCGCCTGATAATTTGAATCATACGTTTTTCCTCCGATTTGATAAGTAAACATCGCCGATAAAGACCATTGTTTAAAATTAATCGAAGTTCCAAAACTTCCGAATAAATCAGGAATTGCAGATCCTGAATAATCATATTTTGCTTTATTAAAATTGGTTGTCACCAACGTTCCGTTTACTGTCCTAATATCAGAAGCTGTAGTATTGGCAAATTTATCATCCAACAAAAACAAAGGCGAACCATCGGAAGAATCTACCCCATACCATTGTCTCAACCAATAATCGTAAACAGAATGCCCGACAGAAACTTTTTTCGTTCCGTTAATAATCTGAGTAATTCCGTTTGATAACTCTGTAATTTGATTTTTAAGAGTTGAAGCATTTATATTGATACTCCATTTAAAATTTTCATTTTTAAGGATATCTGCATTTAATCCTAATTCCCAGCCTCTATTATACATCGTACCAATATTCTTATTGATAACATTTCCCGGAACTCCGGCAGAAACAGGAAGAGGAACCGGAAATATTAAATCTTTTGTAATTCTGTTGTAGTATTCAATGCTACCGGTAATTCGATTATTAAAAAATCCGAAATCAAGACCTACATCCGTTTGATCATTAGATTCCCAGGTAATCCCCGGATAGGCTAAGAAATTAAATAGTATTCCTGCTTCCTGAGCATTATTATATCCTAAACTATATGTGTTTTGGTACATATAATAAGAATTGGTATTATCATTCCCAACTTGTCCGTAAGAGCCTCGCAATTTCAATTCATTTACAACTCTTGAATCTTTTAAAAAGTTTTCTTCTTTAATTCTCCATCCCGCACCAACAGACCAGAAAGAATGCCATCTTACATCCTTGCTAAATCTCGAAGAAGCATCCCAGCGAATAGATCCCGATAATAAATATTTCGATTTATAATCATAATTCAATCTGGAAAAAACACTTTCTTTTCGATAATTATCTGTTTGAGAAGTTAAGGAAGTAGGAGTTACAAAATTGATTAACTCATCATTACCATCTACGACTTGTCCCTGCTTGTAGCCATACATATACTCGTACATATATTTGTAGTTTTCATGGCCGAGTAGAAATTCGAAATTATGAAAATCAAACTTTCTTTTGTAATTTAATAATTGATTAAATGTAAGCGTTTGTTCTATTATCGAAGTTCTGTCTGCCGCACCAGCAGGAGCTGCATCACCAATAATCTTATTTACATATCTGCTTCTCCTGTTGTTTCGTACGTCATATCCTACATTTGTGGATAACGTTAAATAAGGATCAACCTTAAATTCTGCATACGCTCTTGAAATAATATAAAAATTCTTCGAAATATCTTTATTTAATAATGTTTCCTGAATGATGTTTCTTCCCGAAGCCGCATCCGCACCTCTTTGTCCACCATCATACATCACATTCCCATTCGCATCATACAATGTTGCATTGGTGGTTGGATTATGGGCATAAGGGCTGTATATTGGCCCCATCAACCTAATTGCTCTGTAAGGATTGATATATGATGAGTTATTATCAGCACCGTCTACCGCATTATTTCCGTAAGATGAAACTCCGTTGATGCTGGTTCCTAATTTCAACCAACTTTTAAGCTGCGAATCGATTTTTAATCTTCCCGTAAATCTTTCAAAATCTGATTTTGCTAAATACCCCGCTTCGTTGGTATAGCTTACAGAAGAAAAATAAGATGTTTTCTCACTTCCTCCGCTATAATTTAATTCATAATTTTGTCTGAATCCTGTTCTTAATAAAGGTTTTTCCCAATTCAGATCGGTATACTTCAGTTTAGCATCCGGATTTAAAATACCATTAATAACCAACTGATTATCCGGGACATTATAAACATTATTCTTTAAAATTCCTGAAATCAAATTATTGCTTGCATACGCATTCGCATCAGCCAACGTAGAACCCGTTGCCAATCTTCCGTTTCTCATTGCTTCCCAAACCAAAGGATAATATTGAGAAGTACTGACTCTGTTATATTCAGGAATAGACCTTCCAACATATCCTGTGCTCATGCTAAAGTTAAGAGCATCTTTCGCACCTCTTCTCCCCGATTTTGTCGTAATTAAAACAACTCCGTTTGCCGCAGCAGAACCATACAATG
Source organism: Chryseobacterium sp. UBA6632 (assembly GCA_002455915.1). Lineage (GTDB taxonomy): Bacteria > Bacteroidota > Bacteroidia > Flavobacteriales > Weeksellaceae > Chryseobacterium. The sequence continues at coordinate 4,502 of DKLU01000202.1, read as the reverse complement.
ATGTGGAAGCTGCATCTTTTAAAATGTTGAAAGATGCAATATCATTAGGATTAAGCGCAGACAAAGCTCCCGTATATATAACACCATCTACCACGTACAAAGGATCTGTAGAAATTCCGTAAGAGCCGATTCCTCTCACCTGAATATTAGGTGCACTCCCTGGCTGTCCCGAGCCCGTACTCACTTTTACCCCAGGGCTTGCTCCATCCAAAGCTTGTCCTATATTCGAAATCGGACGATCGGCAAACTGTTTAGATTTAATTTCGGTGTTAGAACCTACTACTGTTTCTTTTTTCTGAGTACCATAAGCAACAATGACAACTTCGTCTATTTGTTTTTCTTTAGGTAATGTATCCTTTTTCTGGGCTGAAAGATGTTGCCCAATAAAGAACAGGGCTGCTACGCTGAGCGTACAAGCTTTTAGATTCATCATTTAAGTGCTTTTTTATTGGGATCAAATTTGTTAATAATATTTAATTAAACCAAAAAAAATATTAATTCCACAGCAAAGTTTAATCACAAAGTTCATTTTAACACAAATACAATAAAATCAATATATATTTACAAAACTGAATATCGAAAACGGTAAAATAAAATGTAAAATATTCTTAATTCTAGTTCTACTTATTTCAAAAAAGAAACCCGTTGAAAAAAACAACGGGTTTTATTATTTTATGATTGAAATTTTACTTCGCTCTCAATCTTTCTTTAATTGCTTCGATATTTTTCTTTGCAGAATCTTCCAAAATTAAGCTTGCACTCATGTGAATTCTTGCTGGCATTAATTCGTTGAAATGATCTGTACCTTCCCAAGACACTTTTTTAATTAAAGCTAAAGCTTCCTTACTTCTTGAAGCCAATGTCTGAAGGAATTTTTCCAGTTGCGCATCCATCTCTTCGATCGTTGAAGAAACTGAATGATAAATATTATGCTGCTCTGCCCATTCTGCTGATCTGAAGTCGGCATCAATAGCCATTGCCGAGAATTGAGATTTTCCGATTTTTCTTTCCACATAAGGGCCGATCACGAACGGTCCGATTCCTAAATTGATCTCCGTTAAAGCCAATGCAGAATCTTTTGTTGCAAAACAGTAATCTGCACCACAAGCAAGACCTACTCCGCCTCCTGTTGTTTTTCCCTGAACTCTTACTACGACAATTTTACCGCAATTTCTCATCGCATTCAAAACTTTTGCAAAACCACCGAAAAATTTCGTTGATGCTTCTAATTCTTCAATTGCCAACAACTCATCGAAACTGGCTCCGGCACAGAAAGCTTTTTCTCCTTCACTTTTTACTAAGATTGCTTTTACCTCATCTTTTGCGCCTTCCTCAAGAATAGTTTGGGCTAACTTTTCAAGGATTGCTCCCGGTAGAGAATTACTTTTTGGGGTTCCGAAAGTGATTTCGGCGATATTATTTTTAAGTTCTGAAACTACGAATTCGCTCATTTTTAATTTTAATTGGATTTATACAAAAATACGAAATACAGTGCTATTCAGGAAAACAAAACCTATAAATTCCTTTATCATTTCAGCCATTACGTAGAAATACGGATCCCTCAATTTGGTATTTTCTACTCTAGTTCTCCCTTTATAGATGTTGTTCCTTTGAATTGTCATTAAGACATAAAAATTTAACCCAAACGGTGATCTCCGAAAAACCGAAAGAGAGTAGGAATATTTAAAACTGAAAAAAAATAATATTATGGAAGAAATGTTAGGAGTAATCAAGCTATTTGCAGGAAACTTTGCACCAAGAGGATTTTTGCTATGCAATGGCGCTTTATTAAGCATTGCTCAAAATCAAGCGTTATTTTCACTTTTAGGAACGACTTACGGAGGCGACGGTATCACAACTTTTGCTTTACCAAACTTGAATGGTCGTGCGCCAATTGGCCAAGGAAGTTCTACAACGGGAAGATCATACGTTCTGGGAGAAATGGGAGGTACACCGCAAACTACTTTATTAACTTCAAACTTACCTAGCTTTGCAAGCCAACTGAAAATCGCGAACACGAATGCTACGAGTGTAACGCCTTCTGCAACTTCATCTATTGCTATTACAGGTCAGCCAAATGGAAGACAGTTTGATGCTATTCCGAGTTTTGCAGACGCGGCTCCTAACCTGCCAATCAATGCAATGTCTGTTACTTTTACAGGTCAGAATGCACCCGTTAATACAATGCCTCCTTATTTAGGACTTAATTATATTATCTGTGTGGAAGGTATATATCCTTCAAGACCATAATTTACAAAAGTTTTTAACATTAAAAATTAGAATCATGGAAGAATATTTGGGAACCATTAAAATGTTTGCCGGCGTCTTTGCTCCTAGAGGATTTATGTTTTGTAATGGCGCAATATTAAGCGTCAGAACAAATACACCCCTTTTTGCCATATTAGGAAACGCATACGGAGGTGATGGAATAACAACTTTTGCCTTACCTAACCTCAACGGGCGCGCTCCGTTTGGTGCAGGAAATTCAAACACAGGGAAAAATATTGCTTTGGCAGAAGCCGCAGGAACTCCCCAGGCGACTATTTTACCCCAAAATCTTCCAAGCATTGTGAGTCAATTAAAGATTTCAAATACAAATGCTACGAGTGTTACCCCTTCTACAAATTCTTCTATTGCAATAACAGGTTTACCGAACGGAAGACAGTTTGATGCAATCCCAAGTTTTGTAGATGAAGTACCTACGACTCAGATTAATGCAAATTCAGTGTCTTTTACAGGGCAAAATGTACCTGTAGATACGATGGCTCCTTATTTAGGAATGAACTACATTATCTGTGTTGAAGGTCTTTTCCCACCAAGAACTTAATATACAAACCTAAATTACTTTAATCATGAAAAGAACTACTATTTTACTAATCTGTAGTCTGCTCATTTCTACTTTTACATTTGCCCAGACGAGTACAGAACATTTTGAAACCGAAACGAACGGAAGCACCAGCTTTACGGATAATGGCGTTATTTTTAACATTTTATCTACCGTTGCAACCTATGACATTCTTACCGCATCGGGATTTGGATGGAATGGAACTACTGCAGATAATAAGTTTATCGACAATACAGGAACTGCTACTTCACAATATGCAGATTCATCGATGAGCATAAAAACAACTTCGAATTTATTTAAAGTTAATAGATTCTGGGTGTATTTATCAGACAGGCTTAACGTACTTTCTGCTCCAGGAACACTTACCATCACAGGGAAACTTTCCGGGGTTACCAAGTTCTCTCAGACAAAAACCACTGGTTTTGCGACTTCATTAGGTTCTACCAACGGATTTACGTTAATTGATATGACCAACCTGAACGGTCAGAATTACTCTAATATCATTATTGATCAGCTTACATTAACCATTGGTGGAGATTTTCGTTATATGGCATTCGATGCCTTTACTTGGGTAAAAGACAGCAATCTTGTTTTAGCAACCAATGATATAAAGGCTTCGAAGAAAGAGTTGAGCATCTATCCGAACCCAACCAATGGCTCTTTACATATAAAAACAGAGCAAAATACAAAGGCTGAAGTTTACAGTATAGACGGCAAATTGATAAAGGCAATAGACCTGAAGAAAGGTGAAAATGAAACGAATATTTCGGAATTTACCAATGGAACTTATATTCTTAAAACGCCTTCAGAATCAACAAAAATTATTAAAAAATAAAATTTACACAGCATTATAATCAAACTAAAAAACTAATTACCCATGAAAACTTCTGTGTTTATTTACCCAAAAGATTCTAATGCATAAGTGTGATGAAATCCCCTGATTTGCTTCGGGGGATTTTTATTTTAAAACCAATCATCAAAATATTAATAAAATCATGGAAAATTACGCCACACACAATTGGATGAGCTACATCGATAATGATAAAAAGCTTACAGATTTAACGATTCCTGGTACACACGATAGCGGAACCTACCCTTCAAATTATGGCCCTGCGAAATGCCAGACAATGAACTTTCCAGACCAATTAAATTCCGGCATCAGATTTTTAGATATTCGTTTGAAACGAGGCTATGATGCAGATAAAGACCATGTTTTATGGGTTTATCATGGAATTGCAAGTATGGATATCAGCTTCAACGGTAAAGTATTGGGAGACTGTAATCAGTTTCTTTCTCAGAATCCATCGGAAACCATTATCATGTCTATTAAAAATGAATCTAATCCGGGAAATGATTTGGATAGAGAGAAATTTTATGATGATTTGAAAATCGCAATGGCTCAATTTCCCAATCTTTTTTATACTGAAAACAGAATTCCTTCATTAAAAGAAATAAGAGGAAAAATTGTTTTGGTAAGAAGATTCGGGCTAGGAAACAGAGCTCAAATCGGGCTAAACCTTTATGATAACTGGCCGGATGACTCTTCTAACGGTTTTATAAACAACGGAATCAGCTATTATGTTCAGGATGTATATTACAGCTGGTCATCCGGTACGGATAGAGCCAATAAATTTAATGAATATGTAAAAGATGCCCT
>DKLU01000339.1 GCA_002455915.1 Chryseobacterium sp. UBA6632 | reverse complement strand
TGAAAGCTGCAAACTTGTCTTTCTCCATGGAAAGTCCGGCAGCAGCGTGATGTCCTCCGAATTTCAGGAAATATTCCGAACACATATCGAGCGCCTCATGCACATCAAAATCTGAAACAGATCTTGCAGAAGCTACCATTTCACCATTATTTCCGTCGGTGAAAACCAACGTCGGTTTGTAATAGGTTTCAATTAATCTTGAAGCCACAATTCCAATTACACCTTTGTTCCATTCAGGATGATAAACAATTGTTGAAAACTTTGTTTCCTGCTGAGATTCAATAATTTGGTTTAATGCAGAAAGGGTAGAGTTCATATCGAGCTCCCGTCTTTCGTCATTAAGATTCATGATGTCGCTTACAATTTGATTGGCGTGCTTCAGGTTGTCTGAAACCATCAATTCAACCGCAGCTTTACCATGAGAAATTCTTCCGGCAGCATTTATTTTAGGAGCAATTTCAAAAACAATATTTGAAATTTCAAAATGAGAAAGTTTGTCTTCAGGAATTAATAATCTTAAACCTAAATTTCTAGTTTTTCTTAAAATTTTAAGTCCCATTTTAGCCAAAACTCGGTTTTCGCCAGTCATCGAAACAATATCTGCCGCAATAGAAATCGCCAGCAAATCTGTGAGTTCAAACAACTCGGCATCGGGAAGTTTATAAATGGTATTTAAACCTTGACAAAGTTTGAAACCAACGCCACAACCCGAAAGTTCTTTAAAAGGATATCGGCAATCGCTTCTCTTGGGATCAAGAACAGCAATGGCATCAGGAATTTCATCTCCAGGTAAGTGGTGATCACAAATGATAAAATCTATGTCTAAACTTTTGGCGTAATTAATCATATCGAGTGACTTAATTCCGCAGTCTAAAGCAATGATTAACGAAAAATCATTTTCTTTGGCAAAGTCGATTCCTTCTGTTGAAATTCCGTATCCTTCAGAATTTCGATCCGGAATATAATAATCTAAATATTTTTTCTCAACAATTTTGCTGAGGTAAAGGTACATTAAGGCTACGGCAGTAGTTCCGTCTACATCGTAATCGCCGTAAACCAATATTTTTTCTCCGTTTTCAATCGCAGTGGCAATTCGCTCTACAGCTTTTTGCATATCTGCCATTAAAAAAGGATTGTGTATATCGTTAAGGTTGGGTTTGAAAAATTCTCTGGCCTTTTGATAATTGTCAATTCCTCTCAAAACGAGGAGTTTAGATTCAAAAGTTCCAAAACCAAGAGACGAACTTAATCCATCCACAATTTCTTCATCGGGTTCGGGCTTGTAAATCCATTTTTGACTCATTTCACAAAAATAGGGAAAAAGTTTCTAAAAGCCTAAGATAAAAAAATCCCTTTCAAATCATTGTTTCAAAATTTTAACTTTAAAATTATCTTCAAAATTATTATCTTCGCGATCCAAATCATTTTAAATATTAGAGTATGAAAAAAATTACTGTTTGCCTTATTCTATTAGGCGCTATGCATATTGTGAATGCACAGAAAATCAATCTTGGAAAAGCTGCTAGCGTAGTTTCTAGCGGTGCAAAAGCTTTATCTTTCACCAATGAAGATGCCATTAAATTATCCAAAGAATCTGTAGAGTGGATGGATAAAAATAATAAAGTGGCTGGCTCAAAAGATCCTTACACGGTTCGACTGAACAAACTTTTCGGGAAACACAAATCTCAGGACGGTCTTAACCTTAATTACAAGGTGTATTTGGTAAAAGATATCAATGCTTTTGCTTGTGCTGACGGGAGTGTTCGTGTATTTTCATCGTTGATGGATATTATGACGGATGATGAATTGCTGGCGGTAATTGGTCATGAAATTGGTCACGTTAAAAATCAGGATACGAAAGATGCCATGAAGTCGGCTTATTTAAAAGCGGCGGCTTTGGATGCGGCTTCTTCGGCTTCAAATACTGTTGCAACTTTGAATGACAGCCAAGTCGGAAAAATGGCGAATGCTTTTCTTGATGCTTCTCACAGCAAAAAGCAGGAATCTGAAGCAGACACGTATTCTTATGATTTTATGAAATCCAACGGATATAATGTGGTGGGTGCTTATACAGCATTTAAAAAACTAGCGTTACTTTCCGAAGGTGGCGCAGCTCAGTCTGGATTCCAAAAGATGTTTAATTCTCATCCAGATAGCAATAAAAGGGCAGAAGCTGTTAAGAAAAGAGCTGAAAAAGATGGCTTGTGGAAAGATCCGGGAACGGTTGCTTTGCCGACATCTAAATTGACGAAATAGTTTTTAGGCTAAATAATAAATAATTGAAAATAAAAATTCCTCAAATCAAATTTGAGGAATTTTTTTATGTGAATTTTAATGTTGTCTTGAGATTAAGAATACATTTTTTCTCTTAATTCTTTTACTTTTTTGTCAGCAAGATATTCATCGTAAGTCATTTCTCTGTCGATGATTCCGTTTGGAGTCAACTCGATGATTCTGTTACAGACTGTTGAAAGCATTTCGTGGTCATGAGACGCTAATAAAAGATTTCCTTTGAAGTTAGACAATGAGTTGTTCAAAGTCGTGATACTTTCAAGGTCTAAGTGGTTGGTAGGTTCGTCTAATAAAAGAATGTTTGCTTTCTGAAGCATCATTCTACTGAACATACATCTCATTTTTTCACCTCCTGAAAGTACTTTACAAGATTTCAACGCTTCATCACCCGAGAAAAGCATTCTTCCTAAGAATCCTCTTACAAATTCTTCGTGACGCTCTTCGTCATTTTTCGTGAATTGTCTTAACCAATCAACCAAGCTAAGATCTTCCTGGAAGAAGTTTGTGTTGTCTAAAGGCATGTGAGATTGGTTTGTTGTAACTCCCCAAGCAACAGTTCCTTTGTCTGCTTCAACATTTCCAGCTAAAATTTCGAAAAATTCTGTAATAGCTAATGAGTTTTTAGACAAAACAGCAACTTTATCACCCTTTTTAAGATTTAAATCAATGTTTGAGAACAATAATTCTCCGTCTTTTGTTTTTTCTAAACCTTTAACATCTAAGATCTGATCTCCCGCTTCTCTTTCCATTTCGAAAATGATTGCCGGATATCTTCTTGAAGATGGCTTAATATCATCGATGTTTAATTTATCGATCATTTTCTTTCTTGCAGTCGCTTGTTTAGCTTTTGCAACGTTTGAACTAAATCTTGCGATGAAATCCTGAAGTTCTTTCTTCTTTTCTTCCGCTTTCTTGTTAGCCTGAGCTCTTTGTCTTGTCGCTAATTGAGAAGCCTGATACCAGAAAGAGTAGTTACCTGTGTAAAGGTTTAGTTTAGCATAATCAAGGTCACCGATGTGCGTACAAACTGTATCCAAGAAGTGACGGTCGTGAGATACCACGATTACCGTGTTTTCGTAATCTGCCAAGAAATCCTCTAACCAAGAGATTGTATCAATGTCAAGGTCATTCGTAGGTTCATCTAAGATTAATACATCTGGGTTTCCGAAAAGCGCCTGAGCCAATAGAACTTTTACTTTGTCCTTATTTTCAAGCTCGCTCATCATTTGCCAGTGCATATCGTCTTTAATACCCACGTTTGAAAGCATGGTCTGTGCATCAGATTCTGCAGTCCAACCGCCCATTTCGTCGTAGATTACACCTAGTTCTCCGGCTTTAATTCCGTCTTCGTCAGAGAAGTCTTCTTTCGCATAAAGCGCGTCCATCTCTTCTTTTATCTCGAATAATTTTTTGTTACCTCTCAAAACCGCTTCTAGTACCGTAAATTGATCGTAAGCAAAGTGATCCTGCTCAAGAACAGACATTCTTTTTCCAGGTTCCAAAGATACGTGTCCTGTGGTTGGGTCTTGTTTTCCAGTCAATATTTTAAGGAATGTAGACTTTCCTGCACCATTTGCTCCGATAATCCCGTAGCAGTTTCCTTTCGTAAACATAATGTTTACCTCGTCAAAAAGAACTCTTTTCCCGAATTGTAAAGATAAGTTAGATACTGTTAACATATAGTTTTGTAAATTTGGCGCAAAAATACGAAAAGAATTTGGGTATTTCGCAATAATGTAATAGTCAGGTTTTTAAATGTGGGGTATTTTTTATATATTTCATTAAAGAAATTTTACAATGAAGATTGAAAAGACAGTCAACATATTTAACAAAAGAGCCAGATTCGAGTATGAAATTCTTGAAGAATACGAAGCAGGAATGGTTTTGACGGGTACGGAAATAAAATCTTTGCGTTCTTCCAAGGCATCTATTACAGAATCGTTCTGTCAGTTTATTGATGGGGAATTATACATTATTAATATGACAATTGATGAGTATAAATTGGGAACATTTTATAATCACAAAACAAAAAGGGAACGGAAATTGCTCTTGCACAAAAAAGAATTGCAAAAACTCGAAAAAAAGTTAAAAGATGCAGGTAATACTGTAATACCTTTAAAACTATATATTAATGACAGAGGGAAAGCAAAGGTTTTAATTGCGCTGGGTAGAGGTAAAAAGCTTTTCGATAAAAGGGAGAGCATAAAAGATAGAGAAAATAAACGAAACCTGGACAGAATATTAAAGAAAAGTTAAAAATCATTTGAAAAACTTTGTATATAAAGAAAAATTATATTTATTTTGCATTATCAATTATTTAATCATTTAATTCTATGAAAAATCTAAAATTAGGAATTTCAGCATTGGCACTTACTGTTGCTTCTACTGTGTTCGCTCAGACTACCAACAATCCGTGGATGATCGGAGTTGGTGCTCACGCTGAGAACCACACAGCTCAGAGAAACAACTTCAGTAATACTTTTGCTGCAAAAAATTTGACGAAGACGATGTTCAATATGAACAACTTCTCTATTACACCTCCACTATCTAAACTTACAGTTGCTAGAAACGTAGCGAAAGGTTTTGTAGTAGATTGGCAGACTTCTGTTGGTAATGTTGCTAACAAGAGATTTGATATGGGGAAAGAGTTTTTCTTAATGACTGGTCTTGGTTTACAAGTAAAGGCTGCAGGTCTTTTATGGAACGAAGAATCTTGGTTTGATCCATATTTAAGAGTTGGTGCTAACTATTTAAGACATGATTATACTGCACTTACATTCCCAAGAACTGATGTTAATGGTGAAGTTGTAACTAACGGTGAAAATGGAAACGAAAATGGTAAAGCTAACTTCTTTACAGTTTCTACAGGTGCTGGTGTTAATTTCTGGTTGACTAAAAACTTCGGTTTTGGTGTTCAAGGAGATTATGTGTCAACTCCAGGTGACAAAGCTAACTATGCTAACTTCTGGCAAGCTTCAGCTTCATTGAACTTCAGATTTGGTAACAGAGATAGAGATAAGGATGGTATCTTAGATAAAGACGATTTATGTCCAGATACTCCAGGTCTACCAGAATTCCAAGGATGTCCTGATACTGACGGTGATGGAGTTCCAGATAAAGACGATCAATGTCCAGATGTTGCTGGTCCAGTTGAAAACAACGGTTGTCCTTGGCCAGATACAGACGGTGACGGTGTAATCGACAAAGATGATGCTTGTCCTACTGTTGCAGGTCCTGCTGAAAACAATGGTTGTCCTTGGCCAGATAC
>DKLU01000287.1 GCA_002455915.1 Chryseobacterium sp. UBA6632 | reverse complement strand
ATTATAAAGTTTTTTTCCTATTTTTATATCAATTAAAACTATCCATGATGAAGCCAAGATTGACCATCTTTGATGAACCGATGTTATATACAGAAGGCTTATCAAAACTCCTTGCTCAGAGTAAAATTTTTAATTCAATTAATATCTGCAATTCTCAGGAAAAGCTTTCACAACAATTACAGGAAGAAGCTCCGGAATTCCTTATGATAAGCTCAAACATGCTGATGCTTACGGAACTTTGCAAATCTGTGGAGAGCATTACATCAAAGCATAAAAATATTAAAATCATCATTTTTGGGAACAGCTACGATGTGATAGACATTAGAAAATTATTCAACAAAGGCATTAAAAGTTATCTGGATAAAAGCAGCAATTACGAAGAGTTTTTAAGATCAATCCAATGTCTGATGGCCGATGAGGTGTATATTTGTGATAATGCAAAGAATAAAATGATAAGCTTCATCAGTAGTGATCAGAGTCAGCAAAAGCTTCACATCAAAGATCCATTAACCAAACGCGAAATGGAAATCCTAAAACTCATCTGCGACGGACTCAGCAGTAAAGATATCTGCGAAAAGCTTTTCATCAGCATCAACACGGTGGAAACACATCGAAAAAGAATTCTTCTAAAATTAAACGTAAAAAATTCGGTTGGTGTGGTAAAATACGCGTTGGAAAATCATATTATAGACTAATATTAACTAAATAATTGACCTAAAAGAAATTCCAAACTTATGCGCAAGTTTGGAATTCTTTTTGAAAATGATTCTCAGGTTAATTTGATATTATTCGTAATCGGGCATCTCTGCATTATTGAAAAGATTTGCCCTTGTAAGATCGGTTAAAGAGCTGCTCAGGTCGATTACCATCACATTTCTTTGAGAAATATTATCATTTGAAGTATTCATAAAAATAATCTGTGCGTTATTGGGTGAAAATCGCGGATCGAGATCATTTGTTCCCAAAACTTTATCGCTTTCCACCGAAATATCGTGATTAACATTAGTCGTTAAATCATACATAAAAATATGCGAATCCAGTTGTCTGTAATTGGCATCTTCATGCCCTGAAACATCTCGTGTATACAAAAGATATCGACCGTTGACGGAAAAATTCAGTCCGCCACTAGCACCCGGCATTCCGGAAAGAATGGATTTCACCATATTTCCCATCATATCAATAATATAAATTTTAGTATTATACCCATTGAAATTATTAGTTTTAATCGCAATCTGGCTGCTGTCGTAGCTCCAATCACATTCGGAGATCATGCTTCCATCGGGTGTTGTATAAACCAATGTGAGACCGCTTCCGTCTTTATTAATTCTATATAATTTATCAAAATTCGCATATAAAAGTTCTTTTCCGTTGGTGCTCCACGCAAAATCCATTTCATAATTATTAAAACCTGCAACAGGAACGGTGGTTACTTTAAACACATTAGAACCATCAGGATTTGCAGTGAATAAATGTGTATTTCCGCCTTCTGTACGTAGAAAAGCAATCAACCCTGCATTATTATTTTTTCGCGGACGCCAGCTGTTGTAGGACGAATTGGTAAACTGAAAATTATTTCCAGCTTCATCGCTTGAAATAATTATCATATTTCCGTTTTGTTTTTGGGCATAATGATAACGGTTGGCGGGAACGGTATTTGTAGTAAACTTACTCGTAGCGCTTAAAACCGCGGGATGAATACCATCTGAAACAGAAACCTGCCAAAAGTAACTTACCCCAAATTTCAAATTAGAAAGTGTATAATGATTGGTTTGTAAATCATTCACCTGAATAACATCTGTGCTTAAATTATTTTTTACGGTTACAGTATATTTCAGAATATCATTCTTATCGGGATCTGTGGAGCTCCAGGTTAATTCAACACTTAAAGGCTGATTAATAGAATTATCTGTTGGGCTCAATAATTGAGGTGTGGTAGGTGGCGAATTGAGGGAAGTATCATCATCCATTTCAAAAACTACCGTCACCAATTGATTTTGATTTTGAATATTGACCCCTTGAAAATTCGTCACATATCCCGACAATTCGGCTTTTACAGAATAATTTCCTATCGGCATATCTTTAATTTCAAAAGTTCCGTCTTCAGCGGTGAAAACAGTTTGAGTAGTTGGCGCTGTAAAAATTTTCACATTTGCAATCGCTGTATTTGTTCCTCTTTTTACCACTTTTCCTTTTATTGAGCCTGTTTGCGCCTGATCTACCAATTCTTCACTGCAGGAAAAAAAGAAGGCGAAAAGTAAAATAATGCTGAATATTTTAATTAAAGTTTTCATAGTTTACTTTTTTATTTGTTTCCGATGTAAAAATTGAGTCCCAACGAAAATCGTAATGCCTGATCTTTTCTTTTCCCATTAATCAAGCCTTCCCAATCATCTTTAAACCCAAGATCATATTGCGAAGAAGCTCGCACAGCAACATTTTTACTCACCAGATATTCTAATCCGCCACCAAACTGACCTTTGTATTGAGGTTTAAACTTAGAATACATCGCCCCAAAACCGCCGTAGATGTAAGGACTGAATTTATATTTCGGTAAAAGCAGATATTCAACATTCACTTCTGGAATTAGATAGCTGCGCTTCACAATATTTTCGTTTTCCAAAGTGAAATAACTTCCGCTGAATTCTATATTGAAGTTCTCATTTAAGAAAAATTTCATTCCTAATTTTCCACCAATATTCATTTTAGGATTTACATAATCATCACGTACTTTTTGAGCTTCCACATTGGCAAAAAAAGAAAGTTGCTGTCTGTTATTATTGGGAAATCTATTCCCTATCACACGGTCTTTATTCGTTGCCTGTTCTCTTTCATATTCATCCAAAACCGCCTGATAATTATTCATCGTATCAACAGATTTCCCCCAAATCTTATCCCGAATTCCTTCAACAATTAAAGATTTTACGGCTTTTTCAATAGCTTCGGTTACGGCTAATTGCACAGGCTCATTTTGGGTAAGTCCAACTTCGGCTTCCAGCAATCTTTCCGTATCAATATATCTGAAAAAACTGCCGTTAACACTGGTTGAAAGAATGGTTTTTGAAGTATAAACGGTTTTTAAAATTTCACCATTCAACGTAGAAATCGCGCGAAGATAAACGGTAATTCTATCTTGTCTGTATTGCGTAGAAGCTCCGATCCCGAAATATCGCGCACCAAGACCGCCCGTCATAATATTGCTGTCGTAGGAAATAACGCCACCTTCCAATAAAATTCCGGCATATAAAAGTGGCGGCAACGTTTGAGAATTTTTATCGACGTCTTTTAAATATTCCTGTCTTGTAGAGCGGATAATTTGTCTTTCATTCAAAAGATTAGCGATATTTTCTCTTTCAATCGGGGTAAACCATCGGCTGTCTTCCAGCGCTTTGATAAGAATCGTTGTTGTACCTTGTGGAACAGCCGTGCTCCAGTTATTACCATTTTCTGAAGGTTTATATTGCCCGGTTTGATCCCGGAATTTATATACACCAATGACGATTTTTTCTTTAGGCAAAGGCAAATTTTTCAAATCGGTGGTATAAGAAGTATACTCGCCCATGGTAGATTTTTCTGGTGAAGACGGCAATCCGAAAACGGAACCACAACCCTGTGCAAAGCAGATGAGCACAACACAGAACAACATTCTGGTGTAATGATATAGTTTCATGATTAGTTGAGTTTTTAGTTTTTATTTCGGAATTACAATTTCGGACTGATCTCCTGTTCCGGTATCCAAAATATTGATCAGCAATCCCTGAGATGTGTTGGTAACCTGCAGATACAACGAACCAAAAAGATAATTTCCGGGTTGAATGCTTTCGCCATCACCAAACTGATCCTGAAACAATTTTCTTGATAATTCACTTAAAATCTGTCGGTTTAAACTTTGACTAAAACTGTCGATTGAATTTAAATTGCCAAGCAAATCGCTGTAATTATCTTTGCTGTCGAACTGGTTTTGCGCATTTGCCGAGCTCAGCAGCCATTGATAATTAAAAGTATCGCCTCCGAAAGCCGGATTTATCGGTTTATAGACAAGTTGTTGAGATTTACCCCAAAACATCCCTGTAATGAATAATAGTAACAAAGTAAATGTTTTCATGAGTGGTAGTTTTAATATATAAATTCATTTTTTATCAAATTTTTCTTCGCATTGAACTCTTTGATGTACTTAAAAGTATTTGTCACCTGATCTTTAAGATAATCTTCACTCGGATTGGTCATAAAACTGTAAACAATTTTATCATCCATTTGAATATTAATCTGTCCGTTTGTTCCACGTCCGGGAAGTTCTGAAACCGTGATCGCAGAATTACTTTTATCAGGCTGCTGACTGTATTGAATATAAAATAAGTCGTAAAAATCTTTTCCTACTTTGCTTTTGGTTTCATCAATCGTTAACCCTTTTAATTCAAAAACAACATCTTCTTCCACTTTACTCACTTTTCGCCTGAACAGATCATGATTGATTTCCAGGCTATCTTTCGTAATCAGTTTTTGTGTTTCTTCATCTTTTATATATAGAAAAGCTTTTAAGGCTGAATTTTTTTCGTAATTGATATTGATCTCAGAAAGTGTTTTAACTTCATTCGGATTGATAGAAAATTTTCCACTTTGCTGACTGTTGGATAAATTTCCGCTGCTTGTTTTTTTAATGGAAACTAAAAGATAATTCAGC
>DKLU01000292.1 GCA_002455915.1 Chryseobacterium sp. UBA6632 | reverse complement strand
TGATGAGGTTACCATTATAAAAGATGGAAAACCACAGACAGTTAAGGCTGAAAAAGTGAATATTGGTGAAATTATTCAGTTAAAATCAGGCGAAAAACTAGGATTGGATGGCGAATTGTTATCTGAAAATGCTTCATTCAACACCGCAGCATTAACCGGAGAAAGTAAACCCGACACGAAGATAAAAGGAGAAATTGTTCTTGCGGGAATGATCAATCTGAATACCGTAAGTCAGGTAAAAGTAACCACCGCTTACAAAGACAGCAAGCTGAGCAAAATTTTAGAACTGGTTCAGAATGCCACTGCCCAAAAAGCTCCGACCGAACTTTTTATTAGAAAATTTGCCAAAATATATACCCCAATTGTGGTTTTCTTAGCGATTGGAATTACTTTACTGCCTTACTTTTTTGTTTCTGATTATCAATTCAGAGATTGGCTGTACAGAGCGTTGGTATTTTTGGTGATTTCATGTCCTTGTGCTTTGGTGATCTCCATTCCATTAGGTTATTTCGGAGGAATTGGAGCAGGAAGCCGAAACGGAATCTTATTTAAAGGAAGTAACTTTCTCGACGTTCTAGCCGATATTCAAAATGTCGTAATGGATAAAACCGGAACCATGACGGAAGGTGTTTTTAAAGTTCAGGAAGTAAATTTTAGCAATGAATTTAATAAAGATGAAATTTTAAAATTCGTCAACGCTTTGGAAAGTAAAAGTTCGCATCCCGTGGCCACCGCCATTCATGATTTTGTGGGCGAAATTGATCATTCTTTGCAATTTGAAAATGTTGAGGAAATTGCTGGGCATGGTTTAAAAGCAACAATAAATAAAAAAGAATTGTTAGTCGGAAATTTCAAATTGATGGATCAATTCAATATTACGTATGATGCTAAACCTGAAAATATTGTGTATACCTTAATTGCTGTTGCTTACGATCAAAAATTTGTGGGTTATTTAACGATTGCAGATTCCATTAAATCGGATGCCGAATTAACCATAAAAAAATTAAAAGCATTGTATGTAAATACCACAATGTTGAGCGGCGACAAATCTTCTGTGGTAAATTATGTTGCCGAAAAATTAGGAATTCAAAATACGTATGGCGATCTGCTTCCCGAAGATAAGGTGAACAAAGTAAAAGAGTTGAAAGCAAAAAATCAAACCGTAGCTTTTGTAGGGGATGGGGTAAATGATGCTCCAGTTGTCGCTTTAAGTGATGTCGGAATTGCAATGGGCGGATTGGGAAGCGATGCCACGATTGAAACAGCAGACGTTGTAATTCAGGATGATCAGCCGAGTAAAATTCCGATGGCGATCAATATCGGAAAGCAAACGAAAAAGATCGTGTGGCAAAATATTATCCTTGCATTCGGAATCAAGGCAGTTGTTTTAGCTCTCGGCGCCGGAGGTTTGGCAACCATGTGGGAGGCCGTTTTCGCAGATGTTGGTGTGGCTTTATTAGCGATCTTAAATGCAGTTAGAATTCAGAGAATGAAGTTTTAAATATTTTCTCTCACAGATCAAGTAAATTCGACAGATTTTTAAACTAAAAATCTTTGCCATCTCCAAAATCTACGAAAAAAAATAAACATCTGTGTAAATCTGTGGGAAATAAAAAATGGACAAGAACAAGATTCTCTCGCCAATCAAGCAAATTCAGCAGATCATTAAACTAAAAATCTGCGCTATCTGCAAAATCTGCGAGAGAAAAACTTAAACTTCTTTCAACTATTAACCGAAATCCATCCACTAGAAATGACTTTCATCATAAATTAACATGAAAAACAAATTTCAGTAGTATATTTGTACTACAGAATTCATTGTTGAAGTTTTTCATTTCCATATTCGTCATTTTTACGATCGCATTACGTCCCGTATTGCCATTAATTAACTATGCGGTTAATTACGATTACATCGTAAAAAATCTTTGCGAAAACAGAAATATCCCTCAGTCTACCTGTAAAGGGAAATGCTTCGTAAAAAAAGAATTGGCAAAAACTGAAAAGCAATCCAACAATACCCAAAATGTAAAAATTGCAGGTCTGGACGTTTTTTTGTCAAATGAAATTCTTTCTTTTTCAACTAAAATTCAAACGGAAGTTCCAGAAAAAAATCCCAACTCGTTTGATGATAATTTCCATTCTTTCGAATATTTCAACCGAATATTCCATCCCCCTTTAGCCTAAAATTTATTTAAACTAATTTTATAGTTTAATTTAATATTGAACTAAACTTAGCTATCATTTGCTGAGTGTTAACGCCGTTGCGAACATAATAAGATGAAGTTTATGAAAAAGCTTTGCAAGCCTTGCGTTTAAAAACAAGATCAATATTAAGTTTAGTTTAAAATCTCAATCTATTTTCATTTCAAAATCATCATTAATTTCAATTTAATTTAAAATGAAATCAAAACTTATTTTAACGGCATTTTTGTCGGTTTCATTAACGGCGTGTGCTCAGGAAACGCCTAAAGTAAAGCATAAAAGTAAAACTGCTGTTTCCAAGCAAAATGTAAAAACGGTAAAATTTGCCAATGCGGTAGACCCCATTTGTCATATGCCGACCGAGCCCGATATGAAAGATACGGCGGTGTACAAAAATAAAACGTACGGTTTTTGCAGTGCTTACTGTAAAGACGAATTCAAGAAAAATCCTGAAAAGTATGTCAAAAACTAAAAAGCAGAACAATACAAAGCGCAAGTTGATTATTCCGATCGCGGTGATTGCGTTGCTTTTTTTAATTATTGGCGTTGGAATGGGATATTTTAAAAAGAATCTTTATACGATCATGAAAGTTCCGGATTTTGAACTGACCGATCAGAACAATAAAAAGATTACCAATAAAGATATGCTCGGAAAAGTATATCTGGTAGAGTTTTTCTTTAGTAAATGCCCAACGATTTGTCCGGTGATGAATACTAATATGCGGGCGATAGAAGATGAAATCGACGATCCAAATTTCGGAATTATCTCCATCAGCATCGATCCTGAAAATGATACACCGGAGTTGCTTAAAGAACATGCAAAAAAGATTGGAGCAAAATCTCCCAACTGGTATTTTCTAACGGGCGACAGAGCGTATATCGGAAATTTGGCCGATCAGTTTGATATTTATGTGGGTGATAAGGAAGACGAAAGCGAAAACCTTAACCACAGCGGAATGATCGCGTTGGTAGATCAGGACGGGAATCTGCGTTGTCGGTTTAATAAAGAGAATATGCCGATTTTGTATTATTCAGGATTAAATTATTCCGATCCGGAAGGAAAAGTTCCTGCACTTACCGGAAAATATCATCCTGACAGAGAATTGCTGATCGAGGATATTAAGAAATTATTGAAGTAAGGGGCTGGAAGATGGATGCAGGAAGATGGAAGTTATTAACGCATAGTAGTAAACTTTCCGCCTCCAGTTCCCATCTTCCCGCCAAAATATAAACCATAAAAAACAAAAAGTTATGAAGATTTTGAAAATAGCTGCTTTAAGTGCAGTTTTTGCGGCGCAATTTGCATTTGCGCAATTCAAACAAACTCCTTTACCGTATGCATATAATGCATTGGAAGGAAATATCGATACCCAGACAATGGAGATCCATTATTCAAAACATGCAGCGGCTTATGTTGCTAATTTGAATAAAGCCATTGCCGGAACTCCACAGGAAAAGCAAACCTTATTCGAGATCATGTCGAATGCTTCTAAACTACCTGCTGCAGTAAGAAATAATGCGGGTGGACATTACAATCACGAGCTGTTCTGGACGGTTCTTACGCCTGTAAAAAATACACAGCCTTCAGCAAAATTGGCGAAAGCAATCACCGATGCGTTCGGAAGTATGGATGCTTTTAAAGCAAAAATGGCCAAAGCAGGTGCAGATCGTTTTGGCTCAGGTTGGGCATGGCTTTCTGTAGATAAAAATGGTAAACTATTTGTTTCGTCGACAGCTAATCAGGATAATCCGTTGATGGATGTGGTAGAAGAAAAAGGAACGCCTATTTTCGGGATTGATGTTTGGGAACATGCGTATTATCTGAAATATCAGAATAAAAGAGCAGATTATTTAACAGCAATCTGGAACGTAACCAACTGGAAAGAGATCAGCAGAAGATACGAAGAAGCGATCACTAAAAAATAATTCATGAACTTTATTTGCAGCATATTCCTCACCTTATTTGTGGTATTCAGACCTCTGATGCCATTGGCGGAGTATGCTGTAAATTATACTTATATCTCGGAAGTTTTATGTATCAACAAAAACAAACCCGAGCTTCACTGTAACGGAAAATGTTACCTCGGGAAAGAACTCGCAAAAGCGAATGACAGCGATTCTTCACCAGTAAACAAAGCAAAAAATTCAGGTCAGAAATTACTCGATATCTACATTCTGCCTGCCGTTGCAAATATCAAAAAAACCGAAAAGCCGGACTTTCCAAATTTCACTTTTATTTACCATTCGGCGTATTCTTTTCTTTTTCTGAAACACATTTTCAGACCTCCTGTTTTTTAGAATAATATCACAACCTTTTTGGGCGATTCCCTTCCCTGGCTTTTCCAGCCGCTCGGGTCGGGCTGTCCGCTCCTATCTTTTTTTAGGTTCTTCCTTGCGTCAGAATCCAAAAAAAGGATAACCGCTTCCATCCCTATCGTAATGGAGGTCATATCAATCTATTGTAACGTGAATTCACACAGAAGTCAGTTTTAATGATAAAGGAAAGAGAAAATGTCGATCCTTAACTCCATTAAAACGACCTCGGAAAATGAAGCGTTAAGAAAATTAAAAATAAATCCGTTAAAAAATTCCCATTGTTCGAAGCGCGAGACTCATTCAGTTACGAAGACAAACTATTGAATTCGCATATGTTTTGGGAATTTTAGGATGGATTATTAATTTTTAGCATTCAGTTCCTGATCTTGATTTTTTGTTTTAAGACAAAAGAAGATAGCTTTTAAATTAAGTCAACACTGCTGAATTCACAAAATTTTACTTCTAAAAAACAAATTAAAAAATGTACAAATTTTTATCATTACTCTCCGCAGTATTTATTTTATTCACTTTTACTTCATGCCGAAATAACGACGAAGACGAGTCTCAGAATACCACTCCCGGAAAACTGCAGATTAAATTTGAAAACGGCTTTAATAATCTCGGAGATATTGTGCTGAATCAAACCACTCAGATTTCTTCACAAGGACAAAAACATCAATTTTCTGCCTTAAAATATATCATCAGCAATATTAGTCTCATTGATGATAACGGAAATGAATTCAAATACAACGAAAACAATCCTGATAAAGGCGCTTTTATCGTTGATCAGGCAGATGCAGTGGCAGGAATCGTCTACATTAATCTCGATGAGGTTCCTAAAAGAAATTACAAAAAAGTAAAATTCGGATTGGGACTCAGCCAGAATGCTTATTTGCTGGGGCAGGACGGGCAGGCGGAATTCTGGACCAAAGCCAAACAGAAAGGAATGACCTGGTCTTGGGCGGCGGGCTATGTTTTCGTAAAGCTCGAAGGAAAATACGGAACCGCTTCTCCGCAGACAGAATTTATGAATCACACCGGAAATATGGGCAATGTAACCGCCAACAGCACGCCTGATCTTTACCGCGAGATTACTTTGGATTTACCAACAACCGCAAGAGTAAGTACGCAAATTACGCCTTCCATCCATATTTTGGCAGATCTGAATCAGTTTTTAAGCGGCGAAAATACATTGAGTTTAAATTCTACAAATGATATGATGATGGGCTCCAGCCAGCATCTAGTAAATGTAACGAATAACCTGACCAAAATGTTTAAAGTAGATCACGTTCATAATGATTAAGTTACTTAAAACAGGTTTGTTTGTTTTCTCTTTTTTGAGTTTTATTTCCTGTACGGATGAGGTAATTGAACCCATTGAGAAAAATGAGCCTTATGCTTTGGAATATCCGTCTTATTTTTCGAAAATGACATTTGATCCTTCAGAAAATCCTCTGACTAAAAATGGAGTAGAGCTTGGACGAAAATTATTCTATGAAGGCAGGCTTTCGCGAAATAATACCATTTCCTGCGGCTTCTGCCATATTCAGGAAAATGCTTTCACCCATCATGGTCACACGGTAAGTCATGGGGTTGATGACAGAATCGGGATCCGAAATGCACCGCCCATCCAGAATATGGCTTTTTTACAGCGGTATATGTGGGACGGAGTCATTCATAACCTTAACGAACAGCCCATCAGTCCGATTACAGAGGTGAATGAAATGGACAGTTCTATTCCGGAAATTATTTCCAAATTAAATATAGATGCGAAGTATAAAAAATTATTCAAAGCAGCCTATGGCGATGAAAATATTACAGGAGATAGAATTCTAAAGGCGTTATCGCAATTTATGGTTACTCTAATTTCTGCAGATTCTAAATATGATCGGATGAAGCAAGGAAAAGAAAATTTTTCTTCAGAAGAACTACAAGGAATGAATTTATTTCAACAGAAATGTTCATCATGCCACAGCGGAGAATTGTTTACCGATGAAAGTTTTAGAAATACAGGAATGTATTACAATACGCAGTTTAAAGATGCCGGGCGTTATCGCGTAACGCTGGAACAGGTAGATTGGATGAAATTCCGGGTTCCGAGTTTAAGAAATGTTGAATACACAGCGCCTTATATGCATGACGGCAGGTTTTATACTTTGGAAGCCGTGTTGAATTTTTACTCGGATAACGTGGAAGATAATCCCAATTTGGATCCTCGATTAAAACAAAACGGTCACCTCGGAATTGCTATGACTACTCAGGAAAAACAATTCATCATCACTTTTCTGAAAACGTTGTCTGATAAAAATTTCATATCTAATCCAAAATTTGCGGAATAATTTTTTTAAACATGAATAAAATATTTTTAATCATAAGCTTGATTATATTTAATTTAAATCAGGCTAAACCTCAGAGTGACAGCCTTTATATTCCTGATGAGGTTCACCAAGAT
>DKLU01000290.1:820-4383 GCA_002455915.1 Chryseobacterium sp. UBA6632 | reverse complement strand
GATTATTTCTCATTATACACAGGTATTCAGTATCAAAAGTATGATTTCCAGAATTATCCTTTTGAATTCGGAAATACTACAGAATATTACGGTACGGCAAACAACTTCAGTTTGAATGTAGGATTAAGCAGAAACTCGGCGGGTATAGATCCAATCTTCCCGACAACAGGTTCAAATATTGAACTTTCTGCGAAATTTACGCCTCCATATTCATTGTTTAGTAATAAAGATTACTCTACAATGAGTGCTACAGACAAGTACAAATGGATGGAATTCTATAAAGTGAAGTTCAAAGCAGACGTTTATAACGAGATCATTGGTAAATTAGTACTGAGATCTTCTGCTGAAATGGGCTTTATGGACGGATACAACAAAGAATTGGGAGCTCCGCCATTTGAAAGATTCTATGTAGGGGGTACTGGTTTATTCGGAGGTAGATTCGATGGTAGAGAACTTATTCCTTTAAGAGGTTACGAAAATGCTTCTACCTATGGTGGTGAAGCAGATGATATTACTCAAAAAGGAGGGGGTACAATCTATAACAGATTTACATTAGAATTAAGATACCCGATTTCTTTGAACCAAACAGCTAAAATCTACGCATTAACATTTGCTGAAGGTGGTAACGTTTGGAACTCTTGGGGTAATTATAATCCATTCCAGTTGAAAAGATCAATCGGTGTTGGTGTAAGGGTTTATATGGGAGCGTTTGGTTTGATCGGATTTGATTTTGCTTACGGGTTTGATAAAACAATCAGCGGTCAGGTTTCTGGAAACAAGACGCACTTCTTAATGAACCAATCATTATAATCCATTATATGAAGAATTTTAAAATAGTTTTCACATTTGTACTACTTTTGCTTTTCGGTTTCGGAAACGCACAGAAAGTAGGCGTTGTAGATACGGAATATATCTTGGATAAACTTCCGCAGTACAAAGAAGCGGAAGCAAGATTAAATTCGCAAATCGATACTTGGCAGTCAGAATTGCAAAGTTTGCAGGCGGAGTATGATAAAAAAAGATCAGCTTTCGAAAACGAAAGAGTTTTATTGGTTGGCGAGCAACTTAAGCTAAGAGAAAAAGAGGTGATGGATTTGGATAAAAACATCAAAACCACTACCAGCTTACGTTTCGGAGCCACTGGTGAGATCAAAAAGCTAAGAACAAATTTAGTTCAGCCTTTTCAGGATCAAATTTGGGAGGCTATCAAAACGATGTCTGAAAAAAACGGATTGGGCATGGTTATTGATAAAACAACCACTAATGTAATTTTCCTACAGAAAAGATACGATTATACAGATAAAGTATTAGATATTTTGCTAAAAGGAAACGAGAAAAAGGAAAAAACTAATACAAAAGGGAAAAAGTAATTAACTTTTACCTAATTTTAAAATCTAAAAACAAATTAAATTATTTATTTACCAATTATGAAAAAATTAAGTGTATTATTTGGAGCTGCAATGATGGTTGTATCTGTAGGTATGGCGAAAGCACAAAAAGTAGCTACTTTAGACGTTGCAGGGGTACTAAATGTTATGCCTGAGAAAAAGAAAGCAGATGCTGATTTAAAAACTTTCTTAGATACTAAACAAGCTGAAATCAAGAAAAAAGCAGATGCTGGGCAAGCTAAACTAAAGCAATATTCTGAGGAAGCTCCTAAGAAAACTGCTGATGAGAACAAAGCTAGAGAAGGTGAGTTAGCTAAAATGCAGGAAGAAATTCAACAAATGAACGATAAAGCTCAGAAGGATTTCGTTGCTAAACAAGATGCAGCTTACGAACCAATCGAAAAGAAATTGAACGATGCAGTTTCTAAAGTGGCTAAAGCTAACGGATATGACTATATCATGGATGCAAACTCTTCTGCTTTCGTATTCAAAGGAGGTCCTGATGCTACTGCAGCTGTGAAAAAAGAACTAGGTGTTCAATAATTTTTAGAAATTAACAAACATTTATAAAATAACCATCTCCCTTCGAGGTGGTTTTTTTATTTTTGCACTATGGAAAAAGAAGTCTCAACTACGGTAAAAGTTCGTTTCAGCGATTGTGATCCGATAGGTCATTTAAACAATGTGAAATATCTGGATTATATGTTCAATGCCAGAGAAGATCATGTAGAAACGTTTTATGGTTTTACCTACGAAGAATATACAAAAAAAACGGGTTGCACTTGGATTGCGATTCAAAACGAAATAGCTTATCTAAAAGAAGTAAGATATAATACCCAGGTCGTCATCAGCAGCAAAACCATCGAAGTGGGAGATAGAACCGCGAAAGTGGAAATCTTAATGAAAAGTTTAGATGAAAAAACAATTCATGCGGTTTTATGGGTTACCGTTATTTATTTTAATATTAAAACCAGAAGATCGGAAGTTCATCCGCAAGATATCATCGAGACATTCGGTAAGTTTTATGTAGATTTGGAACAGAAAGATTTCCAGTCAAGAGTTAAATTTTTAAGAGTTCAAAACGCAAAAAGTTCATAATGAAGAAAATTTTAGTCATTGGAAGTAATGGTCAATTGGGAAACTGCATCAGAAAAATTGCACCCGATTTTGAATTAGACTATGAATTCATTTTTACAGATTCACAAACTTTAGATATTACCAACGAAGATCAGGTTAACGGATTTTTCTATGACAACAAACCCGATTTTTGCATCAATGCTTCAGCTTACACAGCGGTAGATTTAGCTGAAACCGAAAAAGAAAAAGCTTTTGCCGTAAATGCAGATGGAGTTGCTAATTTGGCAACTGCCTGTGCGGAATATAAAACAACGTTTATTCATGTTTCAACAGATTATGTTTTCGATGGTGAAACTAATTTGGATTATTCTGAGGATGATTTCACAAGTCCAATCGGTGTTTATGGTGAATCAAAATTAAAAGGCGAAGAGCTGGCTTTAGAAATCAATCCTAAAACTATTATTTTAAGAACATCTTGGCTGTATTCTGAATTCAACAAAAATTTTGTGAAGACGATGCTGAATCTGTTTTCGCAAAAAAACGAGTTGGGAATTGTTGACGATCAGTTTGGTCAGCCTACAAATGCCAACGATTTAGCTGAAGCGATCATGGAGATTATTAAATCTGAAAATAAAATCTTTGGTGTTTTCCATTTTTCAAACTATCCGGAAACCACTTGGTTTGATTTTGCTAAAAAAATCGCTGAATTCTCAAAATCTTCAGTTAAATTGAATGCTTTAACAACAGAGCAGTATCCAACACCGGCAAAAAGACCGAAAAGAAGTACGATGTCTTTAGATAAAATCGAGGAAATCTACAAAATAGAACCAAAACATTGGGAAAATAGCTTGGAAGAATGTGTTGAGATCCTTTCAAAACAATAAATAAAGAATGAAAAATTTAATTATCATCGTTTTTGCGGTTTTTGCTCAGCTTTTTCATGCTCAAAATGTGTACATGACGAAAGTTGCCAAAATCCATGACAACACAGATAAGTTTTTATACAAAATAAATGAAGAGATTAAAGATGCCGAATATTTGGGAGAAGTCGAAGTGCAGGGTTTCTCTAAATACGATGCGGAAATTTTTTCATTAATT
>DKLU01000290.1:0-639 GCA_002455915.1 Chryseobacterium sp. UBA6632 | reverse complement strand
TTTTTCATTAATTTATAAGAAAGCAAAGGAAATCGGAGCAAATACTTTTGCATTTAAACCTTTTGAAAACGTAGACGGTTCACCTGTAACATTCAATCCGGCAAATTATGTACTGAATTTATATTATTTGCCAAAGGAAAAACTTGAAGATCAAACAGGAAATCTGTATTTATTTGCTTCTGCAGATAAAGATCAGAAAATAAGCATCAATAAAAAAGATTATACTTTAGCTCCACGAGCTTATTTGAAGCTAAAAACAGTTCCCGGAGAAATTTATACCATTTCGACCAAGAAATTATTAGGTTCTACGATCAAGTTACAACCTAAGTCGGGAGAACAAAATCAATATTTTCAGATTTCTTCCACCAAAATAAAGTCCGACGAAAGCGGAGTAGGAGGATTAAACCTCAAAAGTGGCGACATCATCGGACTCGAAAAATCCTACGCAGAATTTTTAAGCACGATATATACAAAAGATAAGCAGAGTAATTAACCTCTGCTTTTTTCTGTCCTTGCGATGAGCGCAGCGCCGAAGCAATCTCCAACCCTTCAACCTTTACACGCTCAAACGCTCCAACTCTCCAACACTCCCACTTTCCAATTTTTTTCAGTAGCTATTTCCCGCTCTCCATTATATCT
>DKLU01000291.1 GCA_002455915.1 Chryseobacterium sp. UBA6632 | reverse complement strand
GCAAACGGACTTTCAGGAGCTTCTTTGAAAACGGCTTTAAGCTCGATCATCACCAACGGACACCAAGACAAAGGCTATGGCGGACTTTGGACGGGCTACAAAACGACAGACATTGATAAGACCTACGAAAATGACGGGTCTATCATGGATATTTATTCTGAAAAGCCAAACGGCGCAGACCCTTACAAATACACGCCTGGAACCAACCAGTGTGGGACTTATTCGGTGGAAGGAAACTGCTATAATCGTGAACATATTGTTCCGCAAAGTTTGTTTAATGAGTCTTCTCCGATGGTTTCGGATATTCATTTCATTCGGGCAACAGACGGAAAAGTGAACGGCATGCGCTCTAATTATCCTTTCGGAAAGGTGGGAACAGCAACATTTACTTCTAAAAATGGTTCAAAGCTTGGAAATTCAACCTCATCAGGATATTCGGGAACTGTTTTTGAGCCCATTGATGAGTTTAAAGGAGATGTGGCCAGAATGATCTTTTATTTTGTAACCCGTTACCAAAGCAGACTTTCGTCATTTTCTTCAGGAAATATGTTGGGAAGTTCTACATTTCCAGGATTGCAAACTTGGGAGTTAAATGTTTTACTGGCTTGGCATAATCAGGATCCGGTTTCTCAGGCTGAAATTCTTAGAAATAATGCGTCTTACACGTATCAGGGAAACAGAAATCCTTTCATCGATAATCCGAATTATGTGAATTTAATTTGGGGCGGTGGCTCTAGTTCAGGCGGTGGCGGAACAACGACTCCTGAAACTCCTTCAGGAACCACCTGTGTAAATGAAACATTCGAAACCATCCCTACAGCAAGTACAGCATCTTATTTAACAAGAACATGGACGAACGGCGGAATTTCATGGACTGCAACTGATGCAAGAACAGACCAAACCATCTCCAGCAAAGCAATTACTGTAAGAAGCGGTGCTTTAACATCAAGCAGCTCGGCGAACGGAATTGGTTCGTTAACCGTTACAACTCAATTGAAATTCTCAGGAAGCAACGGAACTTTTACGGTAAAAGTGAATGGAAATACGGTGGGAACAATTCCTTATAGCACAACTTCTACAACAACCACGATTAACAATATCAATATTTCCGGAAATGTGACGGTAAGCTTGGTAAATAATTCATCAAGTAACCGAGTTGCGATCGATAATCTAAACTGGACTTGTTATTCTTCGACAGGAAAACAAAGTAAAATTATTTCTAGAGAAATCAATAATGAAGTTAAAAATTTACAGATTTATCCAAATCCAATTTCTAATCAGGAGATTTTTGTGAAAGGAGAAACTTCAAATATCCAAAAAGCAGAAATTTATAACCTTCAGGGTAAAGTGATGCAGATCATCAATCAACCTTTTAAGAAGTCAAGAAATTCAATTAAAATTAAAAACTTTCCTCAGGGAATTTATTTATTGAAATTGGATGGTTCTGTATTGAAGTTTCTTGTGAAATAGATAATTATTTTTAATAAAAAAACCTTCTATTATTTTTTAGAAGGTTTTTTTTTATTTATTAGAGGAATTTTTTCAATAAGTAAGGGAAAACTTACTCTTGTAATGTCTCTTAAAACGTAAATCAAAGACAGTTTTGCAATTCGAGATCTGCTACTAATTATTTCTTTTGAAATAGTTTTATTATTAGCAGAAGCATAAGCAAAAACAAAATAAATTTTCTTTCTTTTAATAAACAATTGTACAAAATCATCTTCAGTAATAATTTCTGGAATCCCATTTTTGAGAATAGAAATTTGTTTATTTTTATAATTTTTTTTGCATATATCCTTGTAAAGCTTCCTTAAACTTAAATTATATTCTTCATCTTGAGAATAGGAAAAAAAACGGGTAGCATTATTTATTTGATTAATCAAAACTCTTGTATCTTGCCCCAATCCTCTTTTTACATGATAGAGGTATAACTCATCATCAGTTATTTTCATTACATCAAACATTTCAATATTATTTAAATATGCCTTATCACCAACAACAAAACATTCTTCATCTTTAAAGCTCGCATTATACAAACCTTCATTATCTTCCGCCCAAGGTTTTAAAGATAGTGCGGGTTTAAAATTTTCAAATTCAAATGTTTCAAAATATTCATTTAAATATTTGTCTAAACTATTTCTATATATATACCATGAACTATCAAGTTTAAAATATTTTTTATCTTGATACTCAACTTCTCCACAAATCCATAAATCAAGACTTTTTGGATGACTTGCAATTCCTCCCTCGACATCACGAAACCTTCCATATGTAACCTTTAATGACTCAATAAAATTTTCTAAACTACTATTATCAATGAGTTGGTTTTCAATTAATATAGCCATTATTTCATTATACGAATATGATGAACAGAAATCAATTTCACAAACCAAGCCATTATCTTCATTATAAAACTCAGTTTCAATAGATCGTAAATAATCAAAAATATCTGGACTATAAAAATCTACAACTTCATCATTTATTAAACAATCATATGCGTAAATCATTAAAGAATTTGATAAATCCTTAATAATTGAATTTTTTGATGAGTATGATAGTCTATAAAATTGATTAAATTCAACTCCATCTATAACTAATAATTCTTTAATTTTTATAAGCCGATTAATTAATTCATTATAACTAAACTTAGAAGAAACTTCCAATGAAGAGCTTCCATTTATAGACAATTTTTGAGTAGACTCTTTTTTTCTAACAATGCCCAATTTTTCGAAATCATTTTTATCAATAGAAGCTAACATAGCTTTGTATATTTTTCCAAAATCATCATCAAAAGCTAAATTAAAATTTTCTCTAAAAAATCTTTGAGCTCCAAGTTCAATCCCAAATAATCCCCTTTCTTCAATTTGCTTAATTTCGGTCGAAGTTTTATTAACTAGCCTTGATAAAACATCCATACCAAAAAAAGGTTCAATATATTCATCTAACAAAAAACGTCCATAATATCCTTTTGAAATGACAAAAATTGAATCTGAATCATAAACAAGTAAAACAAAAGAAGAATATTGAACCTGAAGTTTTAGTAACTTATCATTATCATCGTCGCTTACAATAGGGGTTAAAAAATCAAGCCATTCTGGAGATTTATTCTCTGTTGTATAAACATATAGTTTTGATCTCCAACCTTTGATATAAGCATCTCTTGAAATTTTTATTTCAATAAATTCATTTTTACTTTTATTATTATAATTGTCAATAATTTCTTGTATCAGTTCTTCATTATTATTTTTATCTTTTACAATAAATTCTTGTATCTTATATAATTTAGCATTAACATTTTCTGACATAGATATAGGTTATTAATTTTATTTTATAAATATACAAAACATTAAGATCG
>DKLU01000114.1:6363-11455 GCA_002455915.1 Chryseobacterium sp. UBA6632 | reverse complement strand
TTCATCTAAAATTGTAACGTCTTCTTTCTTCAGTTCTTCAACCAAAGCTTCCAGATTATCAACTGTATAATTGATCATAAATTCTCTCGCAGAAGGTTCAAAATATGTTGTTGTTTCAGGAGAAGGGCTCCAAGTCAGAGAACCTTTTGCATTCGAGTCAGCAACTTCTTTCCAGTCGAATGTTGCTCCGTATTCGTTTGATTCAAATTTAACTTTTCAGGGCAGCAATTTCATCCCTCAGCTTAGCTGCTTTAATGAAATCTAAATTTTTTGCAGCAGTTTCCATTTCTTTTTGTTTTTCAACAATCATTTTTTCAATGTCTTCCGTGGCATACGTAGCTTTTGTTTCGGCAACTTTCTGTAAAATTTGTTTTTGAGTATATTTTTCATCAGGAAAATCTTTACTTCTTCCGACTAAGTTTTCTGAAATCTTTTTATTTAAAGCAGTAGGAACTTTTCCGTGGTCTTCATTATATTTCATCTGTTTAGCTCTACGGTATTCTGTTTCGTCAAGAGTTGCCTGCATCGATTTGGTGATCTTATCAGCATACAAAATTGCCTTTCCGTTGATGTTTCTTGCTGCACGACCAACCGTCTGAATCATTGATCTTCTGCTTCTTAGCATTCCTTCCTTGTCGGCATCGAGAATCGCAACCAAAGAAACTTCAGGTAAATCCAACCCTTCTCTCAATAAGTTTACACCAATTAAAACATCAAATAATCCGACACGTAGATCCTGCATGATTTGAATACGCTCCAAGGTTTCAACATCCGAGTGAATATATCTCGTTCGGATTCCGAATTTTGTGAAATATTTGGTGAGTTCTTCGGCCATTTTTTTAGTCAAGGTCGTAACTAAAACCCTTTCATCAATATCAGCTCTTTTCTGAATTTCTTCCATCAGATCATCAATTTGATTTAACGATGGGCGAACCTCAATAATAGGATCTAAAAGTCCTGTCGGTCGAATGATTTGTTCTACATAATCACCGCCAGTTTTCTCCATTTCATAATCTGCAGGGGTGGCCGAAACATAAATAACCTGATTTTGAATATCCTCAAACTCATTGAATTTCAATGGTCTGTTATCCATAGCAGCAGGAAGTCGGAAACCATATTCTACCAACGCTTCTTTTCTGCTTCTGTCGCCGCCATACATCGCATGAACCTGTGGAACGGTAACGTGGCTTTCATCAATAACCATTAGAAAATCTTTAGGGAAATAATCGATCAGGCAGAAAGGTCTTGTTCCGGGTAATCTACCGTCGAGATATCGCGAATAATTCTCAATTCCAGAGCAGTAACCTAATTCTTTTATCATTTCAAGATCGAGTTCGGTTCTTTCCTGTAATCTTTTGGCTTCCAGTGGTTTTTCTATAGAACTGAAAAAATCTACCTGCTTTACCATATCATCCTGAATTTCTCTGATGGCGCCATTTAAGGTATCTTTTGATGTTACGAAAAGATTGGCAGGATAAATCTGAATCTGATCGAAATTATCTGTCACATTCCCCGAAACCGGATCGAAGCTTTGTATTTTTTCGATCTCATCACCAAAAAACTGAACTCGTATCGCGTTATCAGCATAGGCTGGGAAAACATCAATAACATCACCCTTTACACGAAATGTGCCTCGTTGAAACTCGCTTAGTGTTCTGGAATACAGTGCGCTTACCAATGAATGAAGAAGAGCTGTTCTAGTTACTTTTTCACCAATAGCAAGTGAAATTAATGATTTGTGAAATTCTGTTGGGTTTCCGATACCGTAAATACATGAAACTGAGGCAACAATCAATACATCTCTTCTTCCGGAAAGCAAACTTGCAGTGGCGGAAAGACGTAGTTTTTCTACTTCTTCGTTAATGCTCAGATCTTTTTCAATATAAGTTCCCGTTGTAGCAATATATGCTTCGGGCTGATAATAGTCGTAGTAACTTACAAAATATTCAACGGCATTTTCTGGAAAAAACTCTTTAAACTCCATGAAAAGCTGTGCTGCCAAGGTTTTATTGTGAGCCAAAACCAGTGTGGGACGCTGAACATTCTGAACCACATTGGCAACGGTAAAGGTTTTTCCGGAACCCGTTACCCCCAATAAAGTCTGGTATTTCTCACCAATTTCTATTCCTTCGGTAAGTTTTTTTATGGCTTGCGGCTGGTCGCCGGTCGGTTTATATTCTGATTGAAGTTTAAAATTCATATATCAAATTTATGAAATAAAAAAGAGTCCTGAATGGGACTCTTGTTAAATTTATTCATAAACTTTATTGGAATGACATGGTTAATGGAAGCCTCATTTTATAGCTTACGGCAACGCCTTCTTTCGTTGCTGGCTGCCATTTGATGCCTTCATTTGCCTTTATAAAAGCTGTTTTTGCTTCGTTATTGAAAGTTTCATTATCTCCTGTAGCCATTAAATGTTCTACGGTTCCCTCTTCGTTAATAACATATTCAATGTCTGTTCTCAGGGTTGCTTTGCTAGATCCGAGTTTTGAACTATCAAAAGTATTGGCAACTTTAGATCTTAACTGATTTATTCCTCCAGGATAAACCGGATTGATGATATTCTCTGTATCTGCTGTTGTAATTTCCTGCTTAGGCAGAGTAGTTTCTTGTGAGGAGTTTTTACTTTTCGGACGAATAGTATCTACAATCATTTTTTCACCATCTGTGTTTGTTACCTTCTTTTCTTCAAGCAATTCTTGGGTGTCGTCAACAATTTGTTGAAATATCGTTGGCTGTTGTGTTTTTTCAGGCTTCGTTTTTTGAGTAAAGGATTCATGATTAGGCTGCAGATCATTAGCATATGTTCTTTGCACAAATAATCCGAAAGCCGCGATTAACATCGGAATACTAATAACTTTTTTGAATCCTGTTAATTTAGATTTTTTTCTGTTCATCATAATAAATCGTTTTTTGGTGTTGTTAAAATTAAATGTATGCGTAAGGTTATAGTTTTGTCCTGAAATAATTTCATCAAGAATCAATTCCTGATATTCTTTTACGTTGAAATCGTTCATTAAAACGGCTTCATCAGCTAAAAATTCATGATTGGTAATGATTGCTTTTTTATAAAAATATAAAGCCGGATTGAACCACATCACAATCTTTAAAAATTCGATAAAAAGAAGGTCGAAGCTGTGTTTTTGTTCTAAATGGCTCTTTTCATGCAGGAAAACTCTTGAGTCTATAGTATTGTTAATCAGATAATTTTTGCCTAAATAAATCGTTTTCCAAAATGTAAAAGGCGAAAGTTGATTTTCCGTAACNNTTTTGATAGACTATTTTCTTTCCTTTAATTTTTTTAATTCTGAAAATAGAATAAATTGCTTTGGTCAAGAGAAATAAAGTCACGATTCCATAAATAGCCACAATTAAATTCATCCAGTTGAAATTTTCTTCTTTTTGGCTTAAATCTAAAACCTGTTGCGTGGCATTTTCAACAATAATCCTGGATCTGCTGATGGGTTTCGGGTTTTCTGTCTGAATAGAAATAAATGGCGCAATGCAGGCGAATACTAATGATGAAATCAGAAAAAAGCGATTAAAATGATACATTTTTTCTTTTTCCAGAAGCAAATAATACAATGCAATTAATAAAGAAGAGCATAGAATTATTTTAATAAAAATTAAAATCATGGCTTATTCTTTTATCTGTTCATCGATTATTTCACGAAGTTCTTTCAGTTGCTTTTGAGACAATTTTGCATTCGATGTGAAAAATGAAGCAAACTGTGTTATCGAGCTGTTGAAAAAAAGGTCAATCATAGAAGTCATTTCTTCCTTGAAATATTCCCCTTTGGCTATTTTTGCAAAATATTCGCGGGAATTTCCATACAGTTTATAACCTACCAAATCTTTATTCTGCATTCTTTTCAGAAGCGTTGCAATGGTTGTGGTGGCAGGTTTGGGCTCAGGATAAGATTCCAAAATATCTTTCATGAAAACTTTTTCTTTTTCCCAGATAATTTCCATGACCATTTTTTCAGAATCAGTGAGTTTTATTTCTTTCATACTCTACGTTTTGTTATTTGTTTCTACAAATGTAGAATAAAAAATTTAAACCCACAAATTTTATGGCATTATTTTTCCATTCAATTCTAAAACCACCAAATTGTACTTCTATGAAATTCAATACATTTTATATTTCAGCATTCAGTTTATTTCTAATTCTTTCATCATGTCAAAAGAATAATGCCACTGCCCAAGTGACCAAAGATGGCAGTGTAGAAACCGAAAAACCCAACTCTCCCGAATATAAGCCTGCTTTTGCCGGACAAACCCGAATAAAAGCGGTAAAAACAACAACTCCGTACAATGTTGAAGTTTTAAATAAAGGTCTGGGAAAACCTTGGGGAATTATTAATTTGCCAGATGGGAGATTTTTAATTACGGATAAACGAGGTCACATGAATGTTGTTTCGATTGATGGAAAACAGGTTTCAAAGATTGAAGGATTTCCAAAAGTCGACTCAAAAGGGCAGGGAGGAATGCTGGATGTAGTTTTAGATCCTGATTTTAAAACGAATAATATCATTTATTTCAGTTTTTCTGAACCTTATGAAAAAGGAAATCATACAGCCGTTGCGAAGGGAAAACTTTCATCTGATTTAAAAAATATTACTGATGTAAAAGTAATTTTCAGAGCGACTCCCACTTACGATGGTGACAAACATTACGGAAGCAGATTAGCTTTTGATAAGGGTGGAAATTTATTTGTGAGTACAGGCGAAAGATCAGACAAACAGACGAGAGTTTATGCTCAAAAGACAGATAATTATTTAGGTAAAATTTTAAAAATTACCAAAGATGGACAACCTGCTCCAGGAAATCCATTCATTGGAAAAGCCGGATTTAAACCTGAAATTTATGCTTACGGAATCAGAAATCCACAAGGTTTAGCAATCGATCCAAACGGAAATCTTTGGGATGTGGAAATGGGACCGAGAGGTGGTGATGAAATTAATTTAATTCAAGCCGGAAAAAATTACGGTTGGGGAGATGTAACGTATGGAATTGAGTATTCCGGAGATAAAATCAATAACGGGACAACGCAAAAAGCAGGAACTGAGCAGCCTGTTTATTATTGGGA
>DKLU01000114.1:6061-6253 GCA_002455915.1 Chryseobacterium sp. UBA6632 | reverse complement strand
GTTTATTATTGGGATCCTGTAATTTCACCAAGTGGCGTTACATTTTACACAGGAAATATGGATGAATGGAAAGGAAATTTAATGATCGGTTGTTTAAGTGGAGAACACATCAACCGAATTGTAATGAAAGATAATAAAGTGGTCGGAGAAGAACGTCTTTTGGAAGATCAAAAAGAAAGATTCCGTGATGTT
>DKLU01000114.1:0-5833 GCA_002455915.1 Chryseobacterium sp. UBA6632 | reverse complement strand
ATTCCGTGATGTTTTGAATGGAAGTGATGGTAGTCTTTATGCTGTAACTGACAGCGGAAAATTGTATAAAATTTCAAAGAAATAGTCTTTTATATATTTAGGTTCGGGCTCAAAACGAAGTTTTGAGCCCGAACCGCTTTTTAAGCATATTTAGAACAGTCGCTTAATCAGAAGATTTATTCTTCAAATAAAAATCAGAATTAACAAGTTAATGTGAATCCTCTTATTATTTTAAGTTTTATGCTTCTTCCAACTGAACTGTGAAGTGTCTTAACAAATCCGGTTCCCATGTGATTTTGTAGCCTTTTGCAATCTCTTCACGTCTTTCGTAAACGTTTTTGATTGCTGCTGCAATATAATCCATGTGGTTGTTGGTGTAGGTTCTTCTAGGAATCGCCAAACGTACCAATTCCAACTTAGGATAACGGTTTTCTCTTGTTTCAGGATCTCTGTCTGCCAATAATGTTCCGATTTCCACAGTTCTGATTCCTGCTTCCTTGTAAATTTCTAGACCTAAAGTCTGTGCAGGGAATTCTGAACGGTCAACTTTTGGCAAGAAATTCAATGAATCGATGAATACAGCGTGCCCTCCAATTGGTTTCTGAACCGGAATTCCGTATTCGATTAATTTGTGACCCAGATATTCAACCTGGGAAATTCTGCTTTCCAGATAAGCAAATTCAGTCGCTTCATCCAGACCAACCGCCAAAGCAGCCATGTCTCTTCCCGCCATACCTCCGTAAGTGATGAAACCCTCGTAGATAATCGTGAAATTAGATGCTTTTCTGAAAACTTCTTCGTTATTCAAAGCGATGAAACCTCCGATGTTTACCAGTCCGTCTTTTTTAGAACTCATCGTCATTCCGTCTCCGTAAGAGAAAATTTCTTTACAGATATCTTTGATCGTTCTGTTTTCCTGTCCGGCTTCTCTTTTCTTAATGAAATAAGCGTTTTCAGCGAATCTTGCAGAATCAAAAAATACAGGAACTCCATATTTATTAGATAATTCTCTTACCGCCTTCATGTTTTCCAAAGAAACAGGCTGTCCTCCTGAAGAGTTACAAGTAATCGTAATCAAACAAAAAGGAATGCTTTCTTTCGGATGACTTTTATAAACTTCTTCTAATTTTTCTAGGTTGATGTTTCCTTTGAAAGGGTGAAGATCGTTAATATCAAAAGCTTCATCGATTGTACAGTCGATTGCGTGAGCTTTTCTAAATTCGATGTGACCTTTTGTCGTGTCGAAGTGAGAGTTCCCAGGAACTACATCACCTTCTTTTACCAAAACTGAAAATAATACGTTTTCAGCGGCTCTTCCTTGGTGAGTTGGTAATAAATATTTGAAACCTGTGATACTCTCAACAGTATTTTGCAATTGCTCGAATGAACGAGATCCTGCATAACTTTCATCTCCCATCATCAAAGCGCCCCATTGTCTGTCAGACATTGCTCCGGTTCCAGAATCCGTTAAAAGGTCGATGAAAACCTGTGAAGATTTTAGATTAAATAAATTATAGTTAGCTTGTTTTAGCCATTCTTCTCTTTCTTCTCTTGTTGATTGGCGGATTTCTTCCACCATTTTAATGCGGAAAGGTTCCGCGTACGGTAAATTCATGATATTTATATTAGATTGTTTGTAACGAAAATTTTATTTGAAATAAATTCAAATTCATCAAAATATTTTAAAGCGCATAACAAGAATTTTTTAACCACAAAATATACAAAAGATGTTAATAGTAAATAGCTTTTCAAAAGATTATAAAAGCAAATGTTTTTTGAACATATTTCTATGAACTTTTGATTTAACTAAAATACTTTATCATCTTTTGTATATTTTGCGGTGAATAAAATCATGCAAAGAATAACTATTCAGGAGCTTTAAAAATATTATCGTCTGAATGGAAGCCTGCTACACCGCCGCTCACCGCAAATTTCATTGCAGAAGCCGCCGTCATTCCCACTACAGGTTTGATGTTTTTTTCTTCAGTTACAATTACCCATCCCGAAATTGCATAAGAATGAGGAAGATAAACCGCAACATAATTGTGCTTATCAACATCTGCCATTTCTTTCTGAGTTAAAAATCCAATTCTCCAGATCTCCGGATTTTCGTTCGTCTTTACCCAAACCGGATCGTTGAATTTTTTTTTATCTCCAACAAATGAAGACATTACGTCTTTCGTTGGAGTGTAAATATGTTTTACACCAGGCGTTTTTTCCAGCAAACGATCCATAGAATCGAAAAAGAATTTTCCGACCACGAATTTATTACCTAAAAAACCTAAAATTGCCGTTATTAAAATCGTAGAAATAAAAACCAACCCCGGAATTTCCTTTGCCACAGAAGGAATAATGTTGTCGATAGAGGTAACAACATAATAAATGACAAAAATGGTAAGCCCGATAGGACCAATAATCACCAATCCTTGAAAGAAATTTTTCAGAAAGAAATTGGCAATATTTTCAAAAGTCAGTTTTTTCACTGCGATTTTATCTGTTATTTTTTTAATTATTTACCGCAAAAGGATAAAATCTTATCTTAATTTTCTTAATCTAAATAAACTTTGTTTGTTTCTTTTTAACATTAAGAAGTTAAAAAATATCACTGTTAATAATTAAGAATCAATAAATTAATTTTTTAAGCGAATTAAATTTAGAGTTTTAAAATCTTAATTACTTAATGTTTAAAAAAATTTAACCGTGAATAGATTCTCCTTTTCCATACGACTGAATGATTTTAGCTTCATATTCCAACCATTCTTCCCAGCGTGCATTTACTTTTTCTTCGTCACCCAACTGCCTTGCAAAACCAATGAAAGTCGTGTAATGATTGGCCTCGGAAATCATTAATTCTCTGTAAAATGTTTTCAGTTCTTCGTCTTTAATATTTTCCGTTAAAACTTTAAATCTTTCACAACTTCTGGCTTCAATCATCGCGGCAAAAAGCATTTTATCAACAATAAGATCATCTCGGTTTCCTCCTTTCTGGATAAAATTTACCAATTCGTTGACGTAATCGTCTTTTCGGGTACGCCCAAAAGTGTAACCTCTTTTCTTAATAATCTCATGAACCTGCTGAAAATGTTCTAATTCTTCCTGAGCGATCAACAAAAGTTCGGTCACGATTTCCGGATATTCGGGCAGCATAGTAATTAAGCCGATCGCGTTTGTCGCGGCTTTTTGTTCGCACCAGGCGTGATCCGTCAAAATTTCTTCTAGGTTTCCTTCTGCAATATTTGCCCACCTTGGATCGGTAGGAAGTTTCAACTTAAACATAGTTTAAAAATTTCTGTAAAATTAAAATAAATTGCGATAAGACGTATGATTTTATTTCAAATTGATAATTATAGTGGTAAAACCATTGTTCATTTATTTTGAGGAATGATATTTTTTGTTTTTAAACGCAAAGATTCTATTTCACGGTGCTGATTTTTGGAAATCAAAGACAAATAAATTTGTTGCGCGAAGCTTGAAAATACGCTTCATCAAATCAACTTATTGATTCTTCTTTGCTCACTCGACTATGTTTTATTTTGAATTAAAACTTTGCGTCAAAAAAATGATGGATTTTAAGATGCAGTTTTCTTTCTTAAAATTTCCAGAATATTCCATCCAAAAGCATCAATTTTCTTTAATCCTGAGGAAATAATGAAGGCTAAAATGATATTTATGATATAAATTAAAATCATCAAAACCCACCAAGGCATATTTTCTTTCATTGGTACAACTAAGAAATAAACCAAAGATGAACTGATTCCCTGAGCGAAATAGAAAAAAATCGCGTTTTTCCCGATGTGAGTGACGAAACTTTCCTTTGAAATTTTTAACCTGTTGTAAAAAACAAAAAGCGTAACTAAAGAAAAGAGCGTCCATATAATATAAGGTATCTTCGGCGGGAATTTGTTTTTATTGATCTTAAAGAAGATTTCGCTTCCATAATACCAAAACATCCAGATTAAAGCTGCCGCAACGATTCCATATAATACGGGAATAATTTTCGTTGGAATCTTTTTTCCTTTCATTCTATTCGCAATCAGGAAAATCGCCATGTAAAATGCAACGTAACCGACTTGTCCTGTGGGATAAATTTCTGGAAAAATATTAAATAGTAAGGTCAAAGCAATACAAATCCCTATAACCCAATTGATGTGTTTTGGAAAAAATCTTAAAATTAAAACTCCGAAGACGGTTAAAATAAAATAGACTTTTAAATACCAGAAACTTCCCATCACGACAGGAAAAGTATCTGCATTTGTGTATTGATGAAGATACCAATTTCCAAGATTTTGCCATTGTGGAACTGCAGAAATGCTTGTGGTGGCATATTTTGATCCGAATGTTGAATAAAATTTCTGTAGCCATTCCAAAGAAAAAAAACTGAGTCCGAAAACTTTAAAAAAGTAATCTAAAAAGAACAACAATGTCACGAAAATCATGTACGTGATCTGCAATTTTAATAATCTGTAAAAAGTTTTCTCAATATTAGAACCCGATGTGATTCCGCTTAGTGCATAAAATAAAGCAACATCAAAAACCAAAGAAAAAACTCTTATTTCCGCAGGAATATAAAATTGCCCCGACCAAAAAGCGGTATGGATAAATATTATGGAAAGCGTTGCCAGTCCTTTTGCAAAATCTATGTAGAGATCTCTGTTCATCATCAATATTATAATGTGTCAAAAGTAAATAAACTTTGCGGAATTTTATCATCTGTTTTAAAAAGCAAAAAGAGGCAGGAAAATCTTGCCTCTTTTTTAAAAATATGCTAAAAATGAATGTTATTTCAAATCTTTAAACTCTTCAGCAGAAATTTCTCCCGACTGAATTTTTCTTAACTCATCCATATACTGGCTCATATAAGCATCAAGTTCAGGATATTGAGTGTTTTTTGCCATTTTATATGTTCCGTTTAGCACGCCTTGATAATAATAAAAGAAATTATAATCAAAAGCTGAAGCCGTAAGATCATACTGTCCCAAAAGGAATCCCAAACGTACTGCAGATCTCCTTTGTGGCGGAGTTCCGTGATGGCCCGCGCTTGTTGTCTGATAATCTCCGATGCTTTGAGCAAATTCATAGGCAGCAGCAATCTGTGCAAATGAGGTTTGGTTATAACCATTCGGCCTTCTCAGATAATATCCTGCAAAACCATCAGCTTCCAGTTCGTTTGGCCTTGCGGTAGATTCGCTTACAGAAGGCAATCCGAAGATGTACTGTAACTGATGACCGTACTCATGCGCCAAAATCATGGCATTTACAATGTCTCCTCCTTTAGATTTTGCATCATAATAAATGGCATATCCGTAATAAATTTTTCCTGTAGAGTAGGAGATAGCATTGTAAGTAGAGTTATAATTGGAAGGATCGTTTACAAATCTTAATGTAGGATTGCTTCTTCCCCACAAACTCGCAATTTTTGTCATCTGTGCATTCATGAAATTGGTATCTGCTGTGGTTTGCAGAGTGGTGGTAAGTACGGCAGATGAGTTCCAATACTGATCTACATAATAACACACTTTTTCCAATTCATTGGGCTGATCCAGCTTTAAATTTTCTACCTGAGCCTCAGGTACTACCGTGTCTTCTACATTATCATTGTTACATGCTGCTAATGTAAAAACAGCAAATGCTCCCGCTAAAGCGCGGAAATTAAAGTTTCTTTTCATATAAAATATTTTGGTGAAAACGAAGGTATAAAATATTATGATAAGTCTCATCACTTTATAGTGAAAAATTATTCGAGACATAAAGAAAAATTTTATTTAAAAAATAATGCGTTTGATTGTAAGCAAATTAGAATTTAATTCTTATAGTTGCACCTCGAAATAACTAA
>DKLU01000408.1:8486-8864 GCA_002455915.1 Chryseobacterium sp. UBA6632 | reverse complement strand
ATAATTAAGGCTAATGAAGAATAAAATAAGGTCAGATCTTTGAAAACACCCATCCCGATATATCCGGCAGCCATTAAAATTCCTCCCAAATAGATCGATTTGATATAACCTAAAACTCTGTCTGCTAAAAATCCACCGATAAAAGGTGTTAAATAAGTCAAAGCGATATAGGTTCCGAAAATGTCGTCGGCAGTTTTGTCGGGAAGTCCGAGACCTCCTTTTAAACCCGTGGGTTCAATCACATACAATACAAAAATTCCGAGAATAAGATAGTACCCGAAACGTTCCCACATTTCCGTAAAGAAGAGGAAAGGCAATCCCTTAGGATGTTTAGTCTTCATAGTTGATAAATTTCAAATTTCACAAATATAGAATTTT
>DKLU01000408.1:0-8339 GCA_002455915.1 Chryseobacterium sp. UBA6632 | reverse complement strand
TCACAAATATAGAATTTTAAAAATAATAATCGAATTTTATTAACTTTGGATAAAATAAACCGAATTATGAATACAGTATTTCACTTATCATCTGCAGATGAAATTAATGAAGATTTAATAAAAAGTATAAAAGCTGCATTTAAAAATAAACCTATTTCAGTAACTGTTGAGGAAGATTTTTCTATTCTTGGTTGGCAAAAAGAAGAGGTAATAAGAAGAGCAAAATATGCAGAAGAAAATCCTGATTCACTTTTGGACTTTGATGATTTTATTGAAAATTTTGAAAAGAAATTATTAGATGAAAAAAGCTAAAGCTGTAATTTCCGCAAATGCAGATTTTGATTTGAAGGAAATTGCAGATTGGTATAATGCAAGAAATAAAAAACTAATCGGATATTTTTAAAAGATTTTAAAGAAAAAGTAAAATATATTTCCGAAAACCCTCTCTCTTGTGAAATTAGATATGAAAATTATAGAATAGCATTTTTAAAAAAGTTTCCATTTGGAGTTCACTATTCTTATAATCAAGATAAAAATATAATTGAAATATATTCTATTTTCCATGCTTCAAGAGATCCTGAACATTGGAAAGACCGAAAATAAAAACTCCGAATCTTAAAAAGGGATTCGGAGTTTTTTTATCATTAAATTTTAGATCAATTCTACAAATTCTCCAAAATAAAATCAGTCATTTTCTGATACAGTTGTGGTCTTGTTTGTCCACCATAAATTCCGTGGTTTTTATCAGGGTAAGCCATGAAATCAAATTGTTTTTTGTTTTGAATTAAAGCTTCCGAGAATTCCATTGAATTTTGGAAATGTACGTTATCATCGGCAGTGCCGTGGATTAGTAAGAACTTTCCTTTCAATAAATTCGCATATTCAGTCGGTGAATTTTTATCGTATCCATCAGGGTTTTCCTGTGGAGTTCTTAAAAATCTTTCTGTATACACTGAGTCATAATACCTCCAGTTCGTAACCGGCGCGACAGCGATTCCCATTTTAAAAACATCCGCACCTTTGGTCATTGCCAAACTCGTCATATAACCTCCGAAGCTCCAACCGAACATTCCGATTCTTGATTTGTCGATATACGATTGATTTCCAAACCATTTTGCAGCAGTAATTTGGTCTTCAATTTCGTATTTTCCTAAATTCATGTATGTTACCTTCTTGAATTTAGCACCTTTGTAGCCCGTTCCACGTCCATCAACACAAGCTACGATATAACCTTTTTGTGCTAACATTTCAAACCAAATTCCGTTTCCGTTGTCCCAGGAATTAGCAACTTGTTGAGATCCCGGACCAGAATATTGGAACATGAACAATGGATATTTTTTATTTTTATCAAAGTTTTTAGGCTTGATGATCCACGCATTCATTTGATCTCCGGCGTCGTTTGGAATCGTGATGAATTCTTTTTCTGTGAAATTATCCGATTTTAATTTTTGAAGCTGATCATTATTATTCTGAAGTTCTTTTACCGTTTTACCATTTCCGTCTTTTAAAACGAAAGTATAAGGTTTTGCAGCGGTAGAAGAAGTTTCGATGAAATAATTATAGTTTTTGCTGAAATTTGCAGAATTATTTCCTTCTGCGTTAGAAATCAACTGAGATTTTCCGTTTTCGATATTTACTTTAGAAACTACTTTGTTGATGCTTCCTTTTTCAGTTGTCTGAACGTAGATTTCCTTTGATTTAGGATTAAATCCATAATAATCAGTCACTTCCCAATTTCCTTTTGTTACTTGCTTTTTCAGCTTTCCATCTTGGTCGTACCAGTATAAATGGCGGTTTCCGTCTCTTTCAGAGCCCCAAAGAAAGCTGTTGTCATCTAAAAATTCTAGGGTAACATTATCTGTATCAATCCATTTTTCATCGGTTTCTGTGAACAATTTTTTTACTTCACCAGTTTTCGTATTTACTTTCAATACATCAGACGCGTTTTGTGTTCTCTGAGAAGTAATCAACACAATTTCGTCAGGTTTTGAAGTCTGAATAACATTCGGAATGTAATAATTTTTAAAATTATCCAAATTCACTTTTGTTTTTTTACCGCCATCCAAAAGATAAATATGTGCTGAAACTACCGAGTTTTTTTCACCCGCTTTAGGGTATTTGTAACGCATTTCTGTTGGATAAAGCGTTTTTCCGTAGATTGGAATATAAATTTCCGGAACATCTGTTTCGACAGATTTCACAAAAACAATCGCATTAGAGTTTTTCGTCCATTCATACAATCTTGCGTGCCCGAATTCTTCTTCGTAAACCCAATCTGCAAGACCGTTCAATACTTTATTTTTAACACCATGTTCTGTAACCTGTGTGATTTTTCCTGAGTTTAAATCCTGATAAAAAATATTATTATCAACAATAAAAGCCACTTTGGTTGCATCCGGAGAAAATCTTGGCTCCTGAACAGGTTTTCCGTCATTTAACGAAAGCGTTTTCCCAGATTTCAGATCTTTAACATCAAAAACACCTAAAAAAGAATGTCTGTAAATCGGCTGGCTGCCTTTTAGCAAAAGAATTTTAGACTCATCATCCGAAAATTCATAGCTTTCAAATTGTCCGTCTACAATATTTCCTTCTTTTTGAGAGGTTTTGTAAGAGTATTTTGCAATTCCTGTCGGTTCAATTACTAAATAATTTTCGCCGTTTTTCATGGATGTTATTCCGGCAATGCCTTTTCCACGGTAATATCCTGAATATATTTTATCTAAAGTGATTTCCTGTGCAGACCAACTTTGAAATGCAGCAGCAACGGTAAGCGTTAGTAAGAATTTTTTCATTTCTAATTTTAAAGAATTCAAATATATAAAATATTTAAATCTTACAGATGAAGTTTAGGATTTGGTGAATTATTTAAAACAAAAAAGTTGACATATCTGCCAACTTTTCGCTTATATATCTATAAAAATGATTAATTCTGCCAACCATAAAGGCTTTGGGTAAGTAATTTGTTTTCGCCTAATTTTCGTAAGAAAATCACACGATCAGATTGCGGAATGTACTTCACCGAAGTGAAAATAGGCTGTCCGTATTTTGCT
Source organism: Chryseobacterium sp. UBA6632 (assembly GCA_002455915.1). Classification (GTDB taxonomy): domain Bacteria; phylum Bacteroidota; class Bacteroidia; order Flavobacteriales; family Weeksellaceae; genus Chryseobacterium. The sequence goes on along the minus strand of DKLU01000408.1, from coordinate 5,289 downwards.
TCAGTGCTTGTGTATCTGTTTTGGAATTCAACAAATTTACTTGGATCTGTATGATCGCTTCCAACTTTATAAGGTGTGAAACCATAGCTGTCTGTGAAGAAATAATTTGTATTTTCTTTAGTGAAAAACCCGATATCTCCTCTTTTTTGAGTAGAAGTTGTACTTGCAGTTCCGTCAGATTTTATGGTAAACCATTTACCCGGACCATAAGAATAAATAGGATCTGGGAAACGATTAGCTGGCGTTGACGGCGGTAATGTTTTATTGACATTGAAGCCATATAAAAATGCTTTTCCGTCCACGACTTGAACCAAAGGAATATCTACTCCCGACATATTGGTGTTTGATCTGAAATCTGAAACCTCGCTCATCGTAATATTTCCGTTTTGAAGATTGATGAATGCCATATCTCCAAAATTACTTTGATTGATTCTCACTCCCGTAAAATATCCGAAAGAAACCAAATAATCCTGATCATTAATAGAAACAGGGCTTAAAGTTTTTAAGATTAATTTATCCTTCAAAGCAATATCCTGATCCCCTTGAGCCGAAACGTAAACCAATTTTGATGATTCTTTCCAACCGGTTGATTTTCTTAAGATTAAAACTCTTCCGGAATTCGTAACCGCGGCATCTGCTTCAAAATAATCTGTATCCAACGTGATTTCTTTATCCCACTTTTTGGTAAGTGTAGAAAGATCAATCACAATATTATCAATCGTATTTGCTGTTTTTTTAGAAACCGATCTGTCGTTTACAATCGCCACATATTTTCCGTTTTCTGAAAATCGAAGATAAGTGGTTCCCATTTTCAAGCCGCCTTCTGTGAAAAGTTTGGCAACGCTTGTTGTGGTGTAGTTTCCATCTTTTTTATTGAAAACATGTTGAAAAATTTCTTTTCTGTTAACCTTTGTTTCCAATTCTTCAGTAAAGATCACAAATTGGTCTTTGCTGATTTCAATTGAACCCAAATAATTATGCAAAACGCCGTTGGTTTTGTTGGCGTAATCTTTAATATAAGTATCGATCAAATTTCCGTTTTGATCCAGCTTTCTCATTAAGATTTTCTTGTGAGGATAAGTACTGTAGCCGTCTTCATTAATATCACTGAAAACATATTGATTATAGTCGTCTGCCAGTACAAGTTTAATGTCTTTTTCGTATTTAGAATTAAACTCGAAAGCGTCTCCGTAAACATTTTTTTTCTGCCCGAAAGCAACTGCGCTCATCAAAACAAGCGAAGTAATTATTGTTTTTTTCATGGTTGTATTAGTTATATATTTGTTGCTCAAGGCCTTTTAATTCGTTGTTTTGATCCCAGGATAATTTCATGTCTACCAAATGCTCCTGCATATCATTTAACGATTTTTCTGCTTCAGATTTTCTTCCCAAAGCTAGATTCAGACGAATAAGATTCATATAAAGATAAGCGGCAATTTTAGCATTATAAGGCGCTTTTTTATCATCATAATTGATTTTTTTCAATGCATCTTTCCAAATGGTAATTCCTTTATCCATGTTCTCCAAGGCTGTTTTGTTGGGAGCATAGTCAGGCCTTGCCTGCATTTTTTTCAGATTGGTCGTTACGTAGATAGATGCTTTCTCCAAATCATCATATTCACCTTTATTTTTTACCGTTTCTAATTTTATGGTTGAACTGTATTTCGCAAAAGCATAATTATCCGCTAAAATTTCATTGATTTTATTGATGACTTTTTGCACATACATTTTTTCATGAGAACTTAAATTGATCTCATTTGTTGGCGAAGATGCAATTTCCTGAAAATCTGTAAATAACGTTTTGTCAATTTTCACCACGCCGTTTTGCTTAACGACCAATTTTGTTGGCTGATTGGCAAAAGATTTTCCCGCATTGTCTTGAAAATTAGTTCTTTCCATGTCAACTGTAATTTCTATGGCATTTCCCTTGGTAAAACCTTCGATACCGATCTGTGAAGCCAAAACTTTATTATCAACAATCAAAGCATTTCTAAGATCCGGCTCTGTATAAACAGGTTTTGCAGGAACGTTAAGCTGCGGTCTTGAAGGAAGTCTTAAAACCGGCGGCATAGCGTTCATCGCAATTTTTTCAACGGCTTTTAATTTATTGTATTGCTCAGATTCTGTTTTGTATTTTTCCTGAAGTTTTTTTACTTCGGCATCGTAATCTTTTAATCTTTCTGCGTGCTCTGCTTTTGCATCAACCACACTTTGATCGTAGTTATCTACACGTTTTTGAAAATCTTCTTTTGCCTGCTTCGTAACGTCTTCTTTGGTAATATTATAAGGCGAATTTACCGTTACAGAAAAATTTCTGTTTTGGGCATCTACAGGATTTAAAGGTTCTCTTAGTAATTGAAATGTTACATTCTCAGCGTCTATTCTCTGAGCCTGAATAAATGCAAGGCTACCCGCTGTGAGCAGCATTGAAAAGATAAAATTGAGTTTCATGTCTTAAATTTAGTTTGCAAATGTAGTTTTTTTAATAATGTGTAAAATATTAATTGCCAAAAATATATAATTAGAATGTTATTCTTAGTATTAAGTTTTATTATTGATACCATACACTAATATTTCTTTTACTAAAGGGTTTGGCAGAAAAATTGAATATGATTAAAGTATAATCAAATCAAGTAATAATTATGGAAACGAATGCTTTTAACCAAAAACTAAACCGTTATGACTTTAATGACCAGATCATATATACAGGTTTTTCAGGTTTCAAAGATGCTGAAGCATGTGCACAGAGCAAAGGTGGTACTTTGGTGGAAGTGGGTTTTAAGGATGGCAACGATAACCCGGTAATAACAGATGAAGCAGGCTTAATAGAGAAAAAACTCCATTATTTTGTGGATGCGGGAGAAGAATATAAATTTATCCATTCATCAGATCCAGGTTTCAGAAAATATGCTGACGAACTTCAAAAAATTAAGGCTAAACTGCAGCAGTCACCACCTGACGAAAGATATTTAGCTAACTTCGAAATCGAAAATGCAGAAGATCCGATTATTGTGATTAAAAATGATCACTTTGAGTCGGTAACTTCAAGAGAAAGATCCAAATACCTAAAGCATGCTCACGTTTATGAAATCGGAGTGGCTTTACCTAAATCTTAAAATAGTAATATCATGAGCAAGACAAAATATTCAGACAAAGCTCAAGACAAAATAGGAAAAGTAATGCACGAATTTAAGGAAGGAAAGTTGAAATCTTCTTCCGGACAAAAAGTGACCGACAGAAAACAGGCAATCGCCATCGGAATTTCCGAGGCCAAAGAGGCTGGTTTGAAAGTTCCTAAAAAAAAAGATTAGTTTTAAAATAAAAACGGTTTGTAAATTTTACAAACCGTTTTTTACTTATTTTTAAAAGGAAATTTTAATTTTTTAAACCATTAAGGTTTCATTTAAGAAATTAAGTTTAATTAAGATAGTCGTTTGATTAAAAAACTTAAATATAGTAAGCTTAATAACTCTTAACAACTTAATTTTTCTTAATGGTTAAAGATATTTTTTAACCTTCTTTGCAGGTTATCCTTTATAATTATACAAAATTCTGTAATATTCATCTGCCATTCTATCACTGTTAAACTGATCTTTCACATCATTCATAGAATTATGCTGAATTTTTCTCCATGCATCCGGTTTGTCGTAATATGTTGGAAGAATTTCGTTTTCAAGAATTTCATATAATTTATTTAAATCATAATTATCCTGCTCGTAAATGCTCATATTCATGTAATCTGCCTTCGGAACTACGAAAGAATTTTCGCCATGTTTCGCAAACTCAGGAATCCAGCCGTCGTCTGTAGAAAGATTGATCGATCCGTTCATGGAAGCCGTCATTCCAGATGTTCCTGAAGCTTCTCTAGGAACTCTCGGATTGTTTAGCCAAAGATCAGAACCTTGCTTCAAAGATTTACTTAATGACAATTCGTAACCTGTAAGAACCGCCATATTTTTATGATTTTTACTTTCTTCAACCAAAGAATTGAAGGTAGAAATCGCGGAATAATCCATCGGATAAGGTTTTCCAGCCCAAATAATCTGAACCGGATATTTCGGATTATTTAAAAGTCTGTAAAACCTATCTTTATCATGCAAAAGCAGGTCGGCACGTTTGTAACCTGCAAATCTTCTCGCCCAAACGATCGTGAAAACATTCGGATTAAATAAATTCCCTGTCTGGTCGGCAACAATTTTAAATAATCTTTTCTTTAAATGTTTTTTACGATAATCAAATAAGGTATCGTTACGCTCATCTTTTGCATTGTAAAGCGGTTTGTCTGCCCAATATTTAAATTCCTGAGCGTTGGTAATCGAAGTAATTTCACAAATTCCTGGATATTTACTCCACATTGCTCTGGAAACTACGCCGTGAAGCTGAGAAACTCCGTTGGCTACTCTCGCCATTTTCAAAGCACAAAGAGAATGGTTGAAACGATCGTCATCAGAACCTTCAATTCTTTTCACGTCTTCCATGCTGAAGCCTGAAAAATAAGACATATCATAACATAATTTGAAATTATGCTTCTCATTTCCGGCTTCTTCAGGAGTGTGTGTGGTGAAAACCAGTTTTTCTTTAACCTTATTTAAATCACCATTATATTTTTTCAACAAATGGAAAGCAGCAGGAAGTCCGTGAGCTTCGTTCAAATGATAAACATCTCTTTCAATGTTCATTTCGTCCAATAATTTCGCACCACCTTTTCCTAATAAAATGTATTGCGCCAGTTTCGTAGATTCATTGGCATCATACAATTTATGACAAATGGTTTTTGAAATGTGATCATTTTCAGGAACATCCGTGGATAGGAAAAACATCGGAGCTGTATTGAATGTTTCAGGATCAAGATACCAAACCTTCACCCAAACCGGTGCGCTGTGAATTTCGATCTGAAATTTAATGCCAGTATCTTCCAGGAAACTGTACATTTTTTTCGTCCAGGTTGGTTGCAGGGTTTGATCGTGATTTCTCGCTTGATCATAGTACCCGAATTTCCAAAGAATCCCGATTCCTACAAGGTCTTGTTTAAGATTGTAAGCACTTCTCATGTGAGAACCTGCCAAAAATCCCAACCCTCCAGAATATATTTTTAGCACCTGCTCAATGGCAAATTCCATTGAAAAATAGGCTACTTTTTTAGAGTATTGTGGATTAACACTATACGGTATTTTAAAATTTTTAAAATCCATAAATCACAGTTTTATATTTGAAGCGCAAAGGTATTGATTATGAAAATAAACTCTATGATAATTAACTTATAAATTAATTTTAAATACAAGGGTTGCA
>DKLU01000281.1:521-3312 GCA_002455915.1 Chryseobacterium sp. UBA6632 | reverse complement strand
CGCTCTTCCGATCTGGGGAATTTGCGGAGTTTGCCTTTTACCGACTGATGAAAAAATCGTTCATCATCTTCGTTCTCAAAATCTTGATTATACTTTGACAGTTTGCGGAAGAAACGGAAAAGATGAGGTTTATAAAATAGGTTCGCTTCGTGAATTAATTTGGGGAGCCGAAGATCCTCAGGCTGTTGTTGATAAAATTGCAGATCCAACTATTAAAATCATTACTTTAACGATTACAGAAGGTGGTTATAATCTGGATAAAGAAACCAATGAGTTTAATTTAAATGATGAAAAAATTAAACATGATTTGGAAAATCCAACAAAGCCATCCACTGTTTTCGGATTTATAGCAGAAGGTCTTCGCCAAAGAAAAAATAAAGGAAACGGAAGCATCACTATTCTATCCTGCGACAATCTTCAACACAACGGAAATACAACGAAAAAAGCTTTTACGACTTTCATCGAAGCTCAGGACAAAGAGCTGGCGGAATGGATGAAATCTAACGTTACTTTCCCGAACAGTATGGTAGACAGAATCACTCCTGCGACGACTCCCGAAGATGTGGAAAGATTAAACAAAAAAAGTGGAATTAATGACAAAGCTCCCGTTTACTGTGAAGACTTCGTACAATGGGTAATTGAAGATAATTTTATTGCCGGAAGACCCAACTGGGAAAATGCAGGCGTAGAATTTACAGATGATGTGACAGCTTTTGAAAACATGAAACTTAGTCTTCTTAACGCTTCTCATATGATGCTTTCTTATCCATCATTTTTAAAAGGGTATAGAAAAGTTGATGAAGCGATGCAGGATAAAAGTATTGTGAAATTTATCCGTGATTATATGGATATTGATATTACACCCTATGTTCCAGCTCCGAAAAATACAGATCTTAACGTTTATAAGCAGACACTTATTGAAAGATTTGCCAATCACAGTGTGAGCGATCAGGTAAGCAGATTATGTTTTGACGGAATTTCAAAGCTTCCTGTTTATATCATTCCGAATCTTATCAAAATGGTAAATGATGATAAGAACCTTACCAGAGTAGCCTTCCTTTTTGCTTCTTACAGACATTATTTGAAATATAAAGTGGATGATAAAGGCCATTCTTTTGAAATTGCAGAACCTTGGCTGGGAGAAAAAGATGAAAAATTAATTTCAAGTGATGATGCGTTAGATTTCTTAGATTTATCACCTTGTAAAAGCATAGATCTTAAATCTTCGAATAAATTTGTAGAATTATATCAGAAATTCACAGAAGAAATAAAAAATAATGGTGCAGGAGAAACATTAGAATCAATACTATAAAAAACAAACACATATGATCGTAAATTCAGACATAAAATCCTTGAATACAAAGGAAACCGGCAGCGTATTTCCGTTTGCTATTATTACCTTTATTTATTTCATTGTCGGATTTTTAACCACCGTTAATGAGCAGCTACAGGCTCCGTTGAAATTCACATTTCTTTCTCACGCAGGAAGTTTGAAAAACACATTTACCACCCTTATTTCTTTCTTTTTCTTTTTAGGATATCTCTTAAACGGAACTTTGGGAAGCAAATGGGTAAATGCTTTTGGATATAAAAATACCATTCTGAGAGGTCTATTCTTCATGATTTCAGGACTTTTCATGTATCTTCTATCTTCATGGTTCGGGACACATTATACAGATTTACAGTTTACTATAGGCGATGCCATTATACCTTTCGGATTTGTCATTTTCGTGGCAGGGTCTTATTTAATGGGAACCTCTGCGGCTATTATTCAGGTGGTGGTAAACCCTTATGCGGCTTCTTATCAGCTAAAAGGAACACAGCCCGTTCAGCGTCTGAATATTTTAACAGCCATTAATTCTATCGGAACCACTTCTGCTCCGTTCTTCGTAACAGTAGTGATGTTTAGCGGAATTTCCATTGAAAGTATTGAGATTAAACAGCTTTTACTTCCTCTTTCTGTCTTAATAGTTTGTATTCTGACCGTTATTTTAATTACGAAAAGACTTCATTTACCGGATATCGAAAACACAAGAGCCGTAGCTGGGGAAAAACTGGAAAGAAGTATTTGGTCATTCAGACATTTTGCATTGGGTGTTGTCGCTATTTTCTTTTATGTAGGAACTGAAGTTGCGATTGGCGCGAACATCAATCTTCATGCATTTGAATTAACCGAATCTGGTCATCCCATCACCTTCTTTGGAAAAACAGATATCATGATCGGCGGAATGGATCTTGGAATTCACGCTTTACTTTCAACATTATATTGGGGTGGCTTTTTGGTAGGCAGATCTGTTTCAAGTTTCCTGAGTCATATTTCTGCGAGAACTCAGTTGGCAACAACTACTATTTTATCAACCATTTTAGCTATTGTTGCTATGATCACTCAAAATTTATGGTTTCTGGTAGCCATTGGACTTTTACATTCATCCATGTGGAGCTGCATTTATTCACTTTCCATTAAAGGATTGAATAAATATACTTCAAAAGCTTCAGGAGTTTTCATTTCTGCAGTATTCGGAGGTGCCGTTTTTACCTTAGTTCAGGGAGGATTGGCAGATGCTTTCGGATCTTGGAGATGGACGTGGATTCTTACTGTAATCTGTGAATTATTAATGCTTTCTTACGCATTATTCGGTTCAAAGATCAGAGAAAAAGATTTAATAAACAACTAATAAACCATTCATCATTGTGTTTGTGCATTCTACATTCTGGTATTTTTATCAGATGTAGGATGCTACAACTCAACTAAACACACAAATGTTATGATTAAGACAAAAATTTTGATAAT
>DKLU01000281.1:0-357 GCA_002455915.1 Chryseobacterium sp. UBA6632 | reverse complement strand
TCTTTCCTTTGCCCAACAGTTGCATTCCGCTTTACAACTCAGAAACAGCCATTTATGGCGCGGACTCGAAGTTTCATCAGGATTAATTTATACCGGAGACCTTCATTTAGACGGAAAAAATTTCTATGGCGGATTCTGGACAGGTGGAAATGTTGATGGTTCTTATAAAGAATTTAACAATTACATCGGTTATAAAAATAAGCATCTTACGGTTGAACTTTGGGACATTTATAACTTTTCGCCTGCAGCCACTTATAACAACAAAGAATTCTTTAATTATAATGCCAGCGAAACGGGTCGTTTCTGGGATTTGAGATCATATTATACGATTAGTGACAAACTGCCTTTAACATTAAG
>DKLU01000282.1:1326-7991 GCA_002455915.1 Chryseobacterium sp. UBA6632 | reverse complement strand
TTAAAAAATTAAAATATGAAACCCTGAAACATTTTTGGGGCTATGATGCATTCAGAGATTCTCAGGAAGAAATTATAGATTCAATAATCTATGGGAAAGATACATTGGCGCTGCTTCCAACAGGTGCCGGAAAGTCTCTTTGCTATCAATTACCTGCGTTACTAAAAGAAGGAGTTTGTTTGGTCATTTCTCCGTTATTGGCATTGATGAAAGATCAGGTCAATCAGCTTAAAACAAGACAGATTGAAGCAGAATATTTATCATCAGAATTGGATGAGTTTGATGCTGAAGTTATCTATAATCGATGTAAAGATGGTTTGACAAAACTTCTATACATTTCACCAGAAAGGTTAACCAATATTCAGTTTTTACAAAATATAGAAGAAATTCAACTATCATTTATTGCTGTTGACGAAGCGCATTGTATTTCAGAATGGGGGCAAGATTTTAGACCAAGCTATCAAAATATAAAAGAATTTAGGAAAAATAATCCTGAAATTGCCTGTCTTGCTTTAACGGCTACGGCTACTCCCAAAGTTTTAGATGAAATTAAAACAAAATTGGAGTTTAAAAACCCTACCGTTTTTCAAAAAAGTTTTAAAAGAGATAATATTAAAATTTTTTCAGAAGAAGTTTCGGATAAGTATCAACGCGTTTTTGATATTTTAAAATATGCTACAAAATCAGGAATTATATATGTTCGAACACGAAAAGACGCTGAACAACTAACTGAATTTCTCCATAAAAATCAATTAAAAAATGTTGATTATTTTCACGCAGGATTAACAACAAAAGAAAAAAATACCCGACAAAATATCTGGAATAAAAGCGACCAGCATGTTTTAATTTCTACCAATGCCTTTGGAATGGGAATCGATAAAGACAATGTGCGCTTTGTCATCCACTTCTCCCCTTCCCCATCTATTGAAAATTATTATCAGGAAATTGGGAGAACAGGTCGTGATGGAAAAAAAAGTTTTGCTTTTTTGCTTTGGAATCAGCAGGAATTATCGAATTTTGATCAAATTTTAAAAAATCAGATTCCTAATAAGTCTGAATTTTTAAAGATCATCACCTACCTCTACTCTATTTTTCAGGTGGCAGAACATGAATTGCCGGAAAAAGTTTTTCAACTCAATTTTACAGGAATCCAGAATTTCACGAAATTATCTAAAGCGAAAATCACCAATGTTCTGACTTTCCTTCATAATCAGGAGATTATTTACTTTAATGATAATAAAAGTTTGTCTTCGCTTGAACTTTCTGTAAAAGGTGATGAATTAGATCAATTACCTCAAAAAGATGCTTATTTTATTGAGCTTTTGCTTCGCTCGATTTCCGGAATTACCACTCATAAGGTAATGTTTAGCGAGCAGCAGCTGAGTAATAAAATTGCCGCCGATATTCATTTAATTAAAGAAAGATTAAAAGAACTTCAGCAAAAAGGGTATCTAGAATATATTGACGGAGCTTTATCTAGTATTAAATTTTTAAAACCGAGGAACGAAAGATTAATTAATTCTTCTTACTGGAAACTTTTTGAGCATATTCAAAAAAATAAAATCCAGAAGTGGGAAGAAATGAAATTCTATATTGAAGACAATCAGTTTTGCAAAATGAAATTGATCCTTTCTTATTTTGGTGAAAAAAACACTAAAAACTGCGGAATCTGTTCGGTATGCGAAAAAAATAAACAATCCATTTTCGGTAAAAATATTGGCTTAGAAATCATCAATTTATTATCAAAAAAGCCCGCCACTATTGAAGAACTATCAATTCAGCTTACTTATCATCCGAAAGATAATATTTTGGAAAACTTAATTTATTTATTAGATTCCGGAAAAGTAAAAATGTTGAATTTCAAGACATACGCATTAGCATAAGTAATGAGTAATTGGTAATAAGTTATCATTTAAATCTTTTTAGTTTTTAAACCGTTCATAAAGACCTTATCTTTGCACCATGAAATCATTAAAAGTCGTATTTTTAGGTACTCCGGAGTTTGCAAAAACTTCACTGGAAGCCATTCATCAGTCGAATCACGAAGTTGTTGGCGTTGTAACCGTTGCGGATAAAGCGAGTGGGCGCGGACAAAAAATCAATCAATCTCCTGTAAAAGTTTTTGCAGCAGAAAATAACCTTCCTGTTTTTCAACCTGAAAAATTGAGAAATCCTGAATTTTTAGAAGAATTGAGAAAACTAGAAGCTGATGTTTTCGTAGTTGTTGCTTTCAGAATGATGCCTAAAGTATTGTTTGAAATGCCAAAAATGGGAACTTTCAATCTTCATGCTTCTTTACTTCCGGATTACAGAGGTGCTGCCCCTATTAACTATGCTGTGATTAATGGTGAAGAAAAAACAGGAGCTACCACTTTCTTTATTAATGAAAAAATTGATGAAGGAAATATTTTATTGCAGGAAGAAATCCCCGTATTAGAGGACGAAAATGCAGGTCATCTTCACGACAGATTAATGGAAATGGGTTCAAAATTAGTGGTAAAAACATTGGATGGATTAGCTGAAAACTCAATCGCTGAAAAACCTCAGCCAGAAGTTGAACATCCAAAAAATGCTTATAAAATCTTTAAAGAAGACACAAGAATCGACTGGACGAAAGCTTCAAAAGAAGTTCACCAGTTTATTTTAGGAATGTCACCTTATCCTGCTGCTTTTACAACCTTAAAAATTGGTGAAGAGGAAAAAGGATTAAAGATATTTGGCGGAAAATTTGAAATTTTAAACCACGGAAAAGAAATCGGAAGTTTAGAAATTTCTAAAAATGATTTTAAAATTTACACTCAAGATGGTTTTTATTTTCCTTTAGAATTACAATTGGAAGGAAAGAAAAGAATGTATATCAAAGATTTTTTGAATGGTTTCAGAAATTTCGATGAAATAAAAATGGCCTGAGAAATCAAGCCATTTTTTTATTTTAAGTCAATTGTGAATTGTCAATTTTGCTCCGCAAGTGAATCTAAAAACGTATCAAAAACATTGACAACGAAGTTAATTCACCATTGATTATTCACTTTTTATAATTGCACCAACTCCGTCACCTCAACATCATATCCTCCAACCTGAGGTTTAATATTAGGATTTTGAGTGATAACTTTAAACTTATTAATTCCAAGATTCTTTAAAATCTGTGTCCCGATTCCGTAATCTCTGTAATTGAAAGCTAACGTAGGATGTTGCTCCTGACCATCCTGATAATTGATGAACTGTTGCAATTTTCTCAATGTATTTTCAGAATTTGAAACATTATTAATAAAAATAATTGCTCCTTTTCCAGCTTCATTTACCATGTTGGTCACTTTTTCCAATAAAGGTTTTTCGCCATTATTTAATCTAGTCAACACATCGAAATAAGAATCAGAAGACTGAACTCTCACCAAAACAGGCTCATCAACCGTCCAAGTTCCTTTTGTTAAAGCAAAGTGAATCTGGTCGTTAGAAGTTTCTCTGAAAGCAAAGAAATCGAAATCGCCATACGCAGTTTTTACTTTTCTTTCCTCTAATCTTTCGATCAAGTTTCCTTTTTTAAGCTGATAATGAATTAAATCTTCAATAGAAACAATTTTCATATCATGTTTTTGAGCAAGCACCTGCAAATCTGGCAAACGAGACATAGAACCGTCTTCATTCATAATTTCGCAGATCACTCCACCTTCCTTCAAACCTGCAAGGCAAGTAAGGTCAATGGCAGCTTCTGTATGTCCCGCTCTTTTCAAAACGCCACCTTTTTTTGCACGAAGCGGAAAAATATGACCAGGTCTCATGAAATCTGTCGGTTTAGATTTTTCATCCATCAAAGCCAAAATTGTTTTCGCTCTGTCACCAGCAGAAATTCCTGTAGAAGTTCCATTCCCCAAAAGGTCAACCGATACCGTGAAAGCAGTTTCTTTCGGATCGCTACTTCTGCTTACCATTACTTCCAATCCCAACTCATCACATCTTTTTTCAGGAAGCGGCATACAGATAAGTCCTCTTCCGTGAAGCGCCATGAAATTGATGATTTCCGGTGTTGTAAGTTCTGCAGCACAAAGAAAATCACCTTCGTTTTCTCTGTCCTCATCATCCACTACTATGATTATTTTACCATTTTTAAGGTCTTCAATAGCCTCTGGAATAGTATTTAATTTAATATCAGACATTTTTACTTTTTAAATTTGCGTAAAGATACTCATAAAAAAAGGCATCTTCCAATTAATCTTATGCTTTGAATATTGAGTTTTTAGCATTTCTGAAAATATCATAAGATGCTAATCTTTTATCATGATCGTAAATGTGAGAATTAATCATTAATTCATCAACATTGAATTTCTCCTGAAAACTTTTCAGCTTTTCTTCAATTTCAGTTTGATCTCCAATTAATGTATATTTTAACTTCTGTAAAACCATTGATTTTTCCATTGCAGACCAGATTTCATCCATATCATCAACCGGCGGTGCAAAAGGTTTTCTATCGTTTCTGACAATATTGATAAATGCTTGGAATAAAGTGGTCGACATTTTATGTGCTTCTTCCGAAGTTTCTGCTGCAATCCCGTTAACGCAAGCGATGATATAAGGTTCGTTTAAATATTTTGAAGGTTCAAAATTCTGCCTGTAAATATTGAAAGCCATTTCCATTTGTTCAGGTGCAAAATGTCCCGCGAAAGCATACGAAAGCCCCAATTCAGCAGCTAAAAAAGCACTGTCTGTGCTTGAACCTAAAATATACAACGGAATATCCAATCCCTCTCCCGGAATCGCACGAACCAATGCGTCACGATTGTCTTTTGAAAAATATTTTTGTAATTCTAAAATCTGTCTCGGAAATTGCTGGTTGATAATTGCAGGATTTCTTCCCAATGCCTGAGCCGTTAAACCATCCGTACCGGGAGCTCTTCCCAAACCGAGGTCTATTCTTCCTGGAAAAAGAGACTCCAGCGTCCCGAATTGTTCAGCAATAACCAGTGAACTATGATTCGGAAGCATAATTCCCCCAGATCCTACTCTTATTTTTTTTGTTCCGTTGGCGATAAAACCAATCAGAACTGAAGTTGCAGAGCTGGCAATGCTTTCCATATTGTGATGTTCGGCAAGCCAGAATCTTTTATAGTCTAAATTTTCAGTATGGTTTGCCAAAGATAAACTGTCCTGAAAAGTATCGTGAATCGTCTTATCCTGTTTTACAGGCGCAAGATCAAGCACCGATATTTCAAAATTTTTCATATCGAGATATTTAATTTTTAATAAAGAAAATTTTTCATCTTCCTTATCGATTTCATATTATTTTAATTTAGGTTTAAAATCATGACAAATTTAAAACATAAAATCTGCATTAGTTACTTTTTGTAATTGATAGGATGGATTGCCTAATTCAGGAAAAAACTATCAGAAATTTTTCCCCAACGCCAATAATGATTATTTTGAATACTGGACCACAATGATCATGTAAAAGAATTTGTAGAATTACAAAATAATTTACCTGACTTCGGATCAGAGCAAAAAAACATCGAGCGCTTTGTACACAATATGATCTTAATGATTTCAGGGCTAGGTGCATGGTATCATAAAACTGCCTCTACCCGTTATAAAACTGCCGGAGAGTTTCCCAAACCTGAATATGGATTATCATTGTAAAGCAATTAAATGATAAAATCTTTGATGTAATGCTAAGTAAGGATTCGGATTTTTTAGCCGGATTTTTTTTTAATTTATAATCACTAATATTACAATCAAATTTAAAACCATGAAATCAAAAATAATGTACATCGAAAACAAATCTGAAGGTCACACGGGACCAGCTTGGATTGGTTTTGTAGAATTTTCAAAGTCTGGGCAAACTGTTTACTTTAACGGAAAAGCTTTGAAAAAACTTAAAAATCCCGGAACTTATGGAAATCATTTCGATATCGAAACTGGTGAAGAATATTGGGTTTCTGGTGTAAAGAAAAATCGACAGGATAGACATTGGTGCGGAGGCGGAAAAATTATGATTGACAGAAATTCTATTGATGAATATTTTAAACTTGTAGATTTTAATTATTTGGATGAAAAATATTTTACAGTAATTGAATTTTCTAAAACTGATAAAAGTAGGTTCAATGATATTGAAAATACAGAAGTAGAATTGATGAATGATAGCCGATCTGCTATGTATTGGGATAATAACAAAAGAAAGTTAAGCAGCATTTAAATAGAAAAGGATTCAGTTTTTACCGAATCCCTTTTATATTTCATTTCCCTTTCTCCTTTTGATAATTAAAATGATTAATCAAAATTCTGATTTCATTAAATTCAAAATCACTAGGCAGTACATTTTTCCATTCTGTTAACGTCTCTTTAGGATCTCTGTGGAAAACTTCTTCAAAAGTTTTAATCTTATCAGAAGTAATCACTCTGGAAATATCCAGCAGGCCTTGTTCGGCAAATTTCGCCAAGTGACCAATCACAGTTTCTTTTACCAAACCTCTTTCCAAGGCAATTTCAGCAATGGTTTTCCCCTGCTCAAATAATTGAAAAGTCAGAACCTGAGACGGTACTTTTGCAATTTTCATGCTGACTTCCTTGTCATTTTTTTCATCAAGAAGCCTGGTTTCCAACAAATGAATTTCCTTTAAACTGTTTAAATATTCTTCGATATCTTCCAGCCAATTTCGAAGCTCTTCGGAAGAGCG
>DKLU01000282.1:0-1280 GCA_002455915.1 Chryseobacterium sp. UBA6632 | reverse complement strand
ACCTCTTCATTGTATTGCTTTAAGCCTTTTGCACCTTTTATTTCAGCATAAAATTCTTTTAACGGACTGAAAACTTTATCTTTAATTTCAGTAAAAAAGAAATTAACGGCACCTTTCGTTTTGCTTTCAATATCCGACCATTCTTCATTTTGATTGATAAAATTATTAACCTTTTGGGAAATTACCCTTTCTAGTTTTTCAAAAATCTTCCCAAGATTTACCGTTTCATGTTTTAGCTGAAGATATAATTGATTGGCCTTTACATGATCTATACTTTTGGTAACGATCGACAATCTATTCCACTCTTCCACTTCCTTCAATAACCATTGAGAATCTACGGTACGCAGCACTTTTTTGATACTGTAATCGTATTTTTCTTTATTTAAAATATTTTCAACGTTATCATTAGCCACCGTATCGGTATGGAAATGCAGAATTCGGTTGTCTTTAAAAATAACTTCAGGTGTAATTTTAGATTTCAAAACAATTCCTTCCAACGTTCGGCAACGCGACAACGCCACATAAACTTGACCAGCCGTAAAACTTTTTCCGGCATCGATAATTACTTTATCAAACGTCAACCCCTGACTTTTATGAATCGTCACCGCCCAAGCCAGCTTTATCGGAAACTGTTCAAAGCTTCCCAAAACTTCTTCTTTGATATTTTTATCGGTATCCAGAAAATATTTTTTCTGTTCCCAAACTTCACGTTTTACGGTAATTTCTCTGTCACTGCCATCAAGAATAACTTTAATTTCATTCTCATCCAACGCAGAAATTTCACCTAATTTCCCGTTAAAATATTTCTTTTCACCAGAAATATCATTTCGGATAAACATTACCTGAGCACCCATTTTCAGATCTAAAAACTGCTCATTCGGAAATTGGTTTTCTTTAAACTCACCAAAAAGTTTAGCTTCATAACTTCGGGCATCCACTTTTATTTCGGCTAATTTTTCCTGGTTGATCTCATCCGCCATTTTATTGTGCGAACACAGGTAAACGTAAGAATCTGTTCCCATTTCGAAATTGGGATCGTATCTTTCATTCAAATGATTGAAATCGATATTAGCAACATCACCATCACGAATGGCATTCAAAATTTCCAGGAATTCCTGATCGGTCTGACGGTAAACTTTGGTTAATTCAATCGTAATTAATGGAATATCTTTAATCGCCAGACTATCGAAAAAGAAAGGCGAATTGTAATACATTTTTAAGATATGCTCATCTCTCACCACCGGCGGAAGCTGATATAAATCTCCGATGAACAACATCTG
>DKLU01000230.1:4552-5035 GCA_002455915.1 Chryseobacterium sp. UBA6632 | reverse complement strand
GAGGTAGACTTCGACGCTGTTGACGAAAACAGTATGTTAATCAGCTTCGTTATCAGCGCAGAAAAAATTAACTATGGTAATTCTGCTTATGAAGGTTTATGGCCGTCATCTTAAGATTACTTTTATCAACATTTATAAGAGAAAGACTGTCCCCAAAAGACGGTCTTTTTTGCCTAGCTAGTTTTGGTTTTAATAATCTTGCATAAGGTATTCATTGCATATTATTTCGATATGTAATGTTTTCACTAAAAACAATTGTTTGGATAATTTTTTTTACCTTTAACCTTACCACAATCACACAATTATGTCAACGACACCTGAAAATATGCGCGGAACGAATTTTCGTCCCACTCAAAATGCAGACGGAGTATCAGATAATCATCACACCGGGATCAATCGTCTGGTAAAGTTATCTTTGGTTATCGAAGGCCAGGTCATCAGGTATTACAAGCATTTTAAGCTTACACAAAGCGCAAAACGACA
>DKLU01000230.1:0-4396 GCA_002455915.1 Chryseobacterium sp. UBA6632 | reverse complement strand
AGCGCAAAACGACATCACGAATTTTCTCTTACGCTGGCTCACGATGCTCTAGGCGATCGCCAAAGTCATACGCTTGATGAAGCCAATAAGTTTCTCGGGAAAAGATTAACAGCCGTTATTTCCTATAAAGATATTGAAAGCAGCCCCGAAAGAACGTTTGTTGGGGTAATTACGGGAGTGGGTTTCAGTCAGGAAAAAATGAGCCTTGGAAATATTGTTTTGTCAGGTTACAGCCCGACTATTTTGTTGGATGGGGCTCCTCATATTCAGAGTTTTGGCGGCGGACAACCCGTAAATATGGGAATTATTGCAGATGATGTCATTAAGCAAGGTCTTGATAAAAGCCGATTTGATGTAAGAATTGATACGAATGATTATTCTCAAATTATTTATAGCAGTCAATATAACGAAACACATTACAACTACTTAGCCAGAATGGCGGAAGCCTATGGCGAACAGTTTTATTATGATGGGGAAGTACTTCATTTCGGGAAGCTTCCTACACAGAACAAACCGATAAAATTAATTTACGGAAGCAGTGCGAATGATATTAAAGTTGAATTAAAGGCAGTTCATACCAAACCACAATTTTACGGCTACAATAGCAGTAAAAATGAAAGATTAAGTTCTTCTGAAACGCCGGTTCAGCATGTTGGAGACTTGGCTAAAACAGCGTATTCACTTAATGATAAAATTTATAAAACTCCGGCGCTTCAGGTGGCTCCGATAAAGGCTTCTACGCATTTGGATGTTGAATATTCTCAAAAAAGTGCATCCGGAAGTGAAGCGGTGAATGTTTTTTCAATTTCGGGAAATACAACGGTTCCGTTTCTTCATCCGGGTTGCGTTGCAGATGTTCAAATGAGAAAATTAGATAGCAACGAGTCTTCTTATTTTACCAAGATCATGATTACGGAAACCACTCATGAAATAGATACAATCGGGCATTATTCAGGAAGTTTTGAAGGTATTGCTTCAGATACCGGATTTTTACCGAAACCTGAATTTTACTTACCAAAAGCCGAACCTCAAATCGCAACAGTCATTTCAAATACCGATCCGGAGGGTCAGGGAAGAGTTCAGGTAAGATTCGACTGGCAAACCAATGATACGACACATTTTATCCGCATGATGAGTCCAGATGCAGGAGGAACCGATCAAATTACTCAAAATAGAGGCTATGTGGCGATTCCTGAAGTTGGAGATCAGGTGATGGTGAATTTCGTGCACAGTCATCCTGACAGACCTTTCGTGATGGGCGGAATGTTTCATGGAGGGGTAGGTTTAGGCGGAGGCGTGGATAATCGTGTGAAGTCTATTCAAACAAGAAGTGGTCACCGTGTTATTTTTACGGAAGATGAAAGTATCATCATTACAGATAAATCAGGCAATGAAATTCATCTGGATACGACGGGGAGCAATATCAACATTACAGCGCCGGAAACGATTAATATAAAATGTAAAAATTTTAATATTGATGTTAGTGAAAATATGGCTACTACAGTAGGTGTCAACAAATCGAATACAATTGGTATGAATAACACAGAAAGTGTAGGAGCGATGAAAATAACTTCTGTTATAGGCAATGCGAGTACCTATATCACTGGAAAACTTACAGAAATCATTGAAGGAGACGTTGAGAGTGAAGTGAAAAAGGGAAAAACAGTCGTAAATTCTGATCAAGGAATAGAAACTACTTCAAATGCATCCATTACGAAGCATGCACAAAATGAAGTACAAAATAACAGTGGACAAAGAAGTAAAAACTATTAATTGCTGATATATGAGCAGGACAAGAATAGTAAGAGGTAAAATTTTTGAAACCATAGAACAAGATTACAATATATATTCTGAAAGTGATATTATTTATAGTTCTGCAGAAGTGGTTTCAGAAAAAGGATCGCAGAAAGGGGTTAGCTATGGTACTCCTTCGAAGCCTTCAGCGGGAGATATTAAGGCTAAATGTTTGGTGCAGTTCAGACCACATGATAAATATATGAATACTCCTGATTTTGGATTTGATTGGCTTCGTCAAGGAGATTCTGGTCAAAAAGGGGATGAATGGTTTGGGTCTATCATGGGAAGATATTTTGAAGAAAGTACTTTCGTTACACCATTTCAGAATACAAATGGTTGGTCAAGAGATACCATAAATAATCCGGATGGTTATTTCAAAAAAGAGTTGAGTATGTATGACAAAAAACTAAAAAGTTATAAAAGCTTTTCGGTGGTTTGGAAAAAAGTTAATAAAAAACCATATCTATATCCAATTCCGACTTTAACTTTGTTTAAAGGAAAATCTGCATTACTCACACTTAAAATTGAAATTCAGGAAAAACCGAAGAAATTAATGTTTGAATTTAAAGAAAAAGATGCTGAAAAATATCTCAGTTTAAATGTAAAGGAAATAGGAGATGTTAAAAAAGGGAAGTATGATAAATACAATTATTTGAAAATTACATGTAAAGAATCCTTTTCCAAAGAACAAATTCTCTATGTAAAAGCTGATGATGAGGTTTGTGGTGCGCTGAGAATTCATCCCAATGATGTTGGTGTTGTAAAAAAAATAGATGTAGTTATTGTTAAAGTGAAAACCGATGCTAATAATGTTGCTGTTATTGGAAAGCCTGCAGCTGGAGGCAAAACTTTTTTTTCTCAATGTATGTCACAAGCCTTGGTTTCAGTCTCTATGACGGAAGAAATTTTAGATTGTACAGGGAATTTTTTCTTTAATAAATTTAAAAGTAATTTTTGCACAAATATTGGAGGTGTTTTTACGGTAACTAAAAGTAATGGCTTGCGAGAATATTTAGAAGATAAAGTTAAAAGCCAGTTTGGAAATAAATATGACAATCATTACAGACTTTATTTTATTGGAGAAAGTGGTAATTGGAATGGTTTTGCATACGGAAATTCTAAATTTGGGGTATATTTTAAAACGCATAATAAAGCAACTATAGCCCATGAAACAATGCATGCAATGAATTTACCACATACTTTTGCGAGTATATCACAAGGAACGATGCCTGCAAAATTTACTTATCAGGCAAAAAAAACAAATAATATTATGGATTATAGCCATTTAGCAGGTATTGAGCGATTTTGTTCCTATTATTGGCACTGGAAAATTTTAAATAATAAGATTAATTAAACATTATGAGATATTTGGTTATTGTATTATTATCAATATTTCTTTCTTGTGACGGGCAAAGTCATGGAAAAAAAAATGATCCGGAAAAAAGAGTTATGAGAGAAAAAATAGACAGAGAGCTAGCTTTAAAGTTTGAAAAAGATTCAGATTTTTTATATAAGCTTCCAAACGGAAATGAAATTTATATGATGGAAAATCCAAAAGGGAATTCGGTAGGGCTACAATATGAAAGAGAATCTGCACCTTCTTTTTTTTCTGTGTATAAAGAGTTTTACGCAGATGGTTTTATTAAAAAGAAAGAAATTCAATTTGGGCAGTATACAAATGTCGGTGTTTCTGAATATTATGATGAAAAAGGAAATTTGAAAACAAAAGATGAAGATGCAAAATTTGGAAAAATAAAGCCTTCCGATGTTTTGAAAATTTTAGATAAAAAGAAATTGATTAATATTTCAACTGGAGAAGGGAGGTTTAGCGAAAATGGTACAGAAGCTTTTACAGTTAAATTTGATGAGAATAAGAAAGAGTATATGGTGACAATACAAGAAGGAAAACCTAATAAAAATCCTCAATTTGGGATTGGTGAACCTCCGGCATTTGTTCCGGTTACTTATATTATTAATGGTGAAACAGGAGAGGTGAAAGAACTATAATAAATAATTAATGACAATTAAATGTAAAAATATCATCTCACTTTTTTTGTTATTAAGTTTGATTGTAATTTCATGTCAATCAAAAAAGTATACCAATGAAACGAATATTGCTATAAATAGTTTTAGTTCCAAAAATAAATTTTCCAACAATAAAACGGCTTTTGAAAAAATTAACGATCAAGTAATTTTTTATAAACCATCCGGAAATAAAATGTTAACTATCGATCTGCAATCATCAGAATACGAATTTGCTTTTCCTGATGAGGTTTATGCTCAGTATTTGGTTAAAGTGAATGATTTCAACTATTTTTTGCCTAAAAAATCAATTGAAAATTATGTTTTTTCTAAAAATAACAGCAGTACAGTAAAAACGAATTTTAATAAAACCTTCACAACGAATGATTTAGGATTAATTACTGCGATCTCGTATGAACTTCCTGAAAATGATCAGGTTAAAAAACATACGACAGAATTTACGTATAACAAATTTGCTCAGCTTCTGAAAATTACGGATAATGGGAAAACAGTTTTGGAAAATAAATACGATGAAAACGGAAATCTGATAGAAAGTAAAACTTCAGATAAGCACAGT
>DKLU01000233.1 GCA_002455915.1 Chryseobacterium sp. UBA6632 | reverse complement strand
ACATCTGAAGTTGATGCAAATTATATGTACGTAGACGGCGAAAGAAACAGAATTCTTTTTGAAGGCGAAGAAGATTTCATGAATGAAACACTTGCTGACGAAAATGCCGAATTTACGCCTGAAGTCATCATTAATGAAGATCATATTTCTTCAGAGAAAGTGAACGAAACTGTAAATGATGAAGAAAATATAAGTTTTCACGAAACAGAATCATTAAATCCTGAAACTGAGGTTGTAGAAAATGCCGAAGTTGAAAATCAGGAAACAATTGAAATTCAGGAAGAAACTGAAAAAGAAAATATTGAAATTGATTCTGAATTAAATACCACTGAAGAAGAATCTGTTATTGAAGAAGAGGATCATTCAACAGAAAAAAAAGATACACAATTTACTTCGGAAACGATTATTCATGAAGAGGAAATTGCTTCAGATCATGCTGAAGAAACGATTGTTGAGGATGATTCTGAACTAAGTTTCCACGGGACGGATTCTTTCCTTCCAGAAATTAAGATTGAATCTGAACGAACAGAAACTCCAATAAAAGAGGAAGATATTGTTCAACCAAATATCAATAAACATGAAGACGAAATGCGTCGTTTGATTGAAGAGGTTGAAAAGAAAATGAAGGAAACAAAATCAGTCGCTGTTGAAACGGAAAATGAGACTGAACCTGTTGGAAATCACGATATAAGTTTTGCTGAAACTCAAAGTTTTGAGGTTAAACCTGAAGAGGCAAAAGAAGAAAAACCAGTTGCTGAAATAGTTGAACCTATTGAAGAAAAGGAGCAGCCTTTAGAACAAATTGAAGAAACAGTTAATGAAAATGAAGCGGTTTCAGAAGTAGAAGAAGTAAAATCTGCATGGAAACCAATGAGTTTTGAATCTCACGTTCCAGATTCTTTATTGTCTAAAAATCAACAGGTTGAAGTACCTGAAGTAGACCCTGTAATTGTTGAAAATCCGAAAGTGGATGAGGCTAAAGATGAAGTAAAAGCTGAAGAAGTTTTACCCATCGTCGAAGATATTCCTGAATTAATTGAGGATAAAGCTGAAGAAATTAAAACTCCTGAAGAACCTGTACAAGAAGAGAAATCGTCTGATTCTAAAGAAGAAACTCCTGTAATGAATGTGTCGTTCTTTGGTTCTGATATTTCAAGTTGGAAACCTACTGAACCTATAAAAGAAGAAGTTAAGGAAGAAAAACCGGAAGAGATTAAAAAGGTTGTTGAAGAAAAGAAACTGCCTAATATTCTGGATAGTAACGTTCCCGGATTTATCAACACTTGGCAAAGTTGGTTGAAAATCGACAGACCGGAGGAAGAAGATAAACAAAAAACGCAGATTAAGACTAAAGCGATTGAGACTTTCATTGAAAATAACCCGAGAATTAGTCAGTTAAAAGATGAAAGCTCGTATGTGGTGAAAGAAAAAACCGGAGATATTTCACACTTAATGACGGAAACGCTAGCCAATTTATATACAGAACAAAAATTGTATACCAAAGCCATTAAAGCTTTCGAAATATTAATCAAAAAGCATCCTGAGAAAAAAGAGCATTTTGAAGCTAAAATTCAGGAAGTAAAAGATATAAGAACAAAAAATTAATAGAAGTCCCGGTTTTTGAATCGGGATTTTTTTATGGAGTGCTCGCTGCCGTTTTTCTGTTTTTGAATTTTCTCCAGAGTTTTCTTCCGGCGACTAAAATAAAGATTACCAAAACAATAGCACAAATACCTGCCAAAATGGGCAAAGCCATCGCTAAAACCGCCATAATTCCTGCGCCTGCAGTTTCTGTGGTTCCTACGACTGAATTTCCCAATCCTCCCGTTGTAGCTGTGGAGGCTGCCCGAATTCCCGCAAACCCCGAACTGATCGTAGCTGCTGTTCCTCCTCCGGCGATAAGCGCCAGTGACCATTGAGGAAATGTTCCCAGATCAGCAAACTGACTGGCAAAAAGTACAGATCCCGCAATCGTTGCCAATGGAACGGATAAAGTGTCTAATAAATGATCCACAAAAGGAATGTAATAGGCCAAAACTTCCACGATGGTTGCAATTCCTGTGGTGATTAGCGTGGGAAGCCCTGAAAGCCATTCAAAGTGTTCATTCATAGGAATCCAGCCCATAAAGGAAGCTAAACTTACGGCAAACATCGGAAGAAATACACGGAATCCTGTTGCGGCCGCCAATCCGATTCCAATAAAGGAACTTACTACATAAGGTAAATAGGGAACTTGGTCTAACATTTTAATTTTCAGATTAATTGTTTTCCCTAAAGTTACAAAATCTAAGCAATAAAGTTTGGAACAATTGATGGTGAAATTTCCCAACTTTACTTTCCTCAAATTTTAAATTATTATGAAACTCCTTTAGTTAAACCATTAAGATTTCTGTTAAGAAGTTTAGAAAATTAAGATAAGATCAAATTTAGAGAAAAATCAATTTGATTTTTCCTTAACTAAGTTTAACCACTTAAATGTTCTCAATAGTTCAAAAAACGAATAATTAAAATGATTAATTTTAGATAAAGAAACTAAGATTTTTTCTGATGCTGAGCCTGACAAAGCTTGATAAATTGTGCTTCAACATCCTGAAATTTCTGAGGTAATTCCGGGGAAATCCAAAATAGCATGGCTGCTGTTTTTTCGCCAAAAGCTTCTTTGAAAAGTTCTTTGTTTAAACGGTAACATTCACGCAAAAGTCTTTTGATACGATTTCGGTGAACCGCTTTTTTGAAATATTTTTTAGAAACCGAAACTGCAAATTTAGTACTTTCAACAGGCGCTGCAGGCTTATCTTTTAGCACAATAATTCTCAAATTCCCATTCGTTTTCCATTTGCCTTTTTCGAAAAGCAAAGAGATCTCGGTATTTTTTTTGAGTTTTTCGGCTCTGGGATATTTGAAATTTGTCATTTACGGACTGTAAATATAGGGGAAATTTTCTTGTTTTTTGATTTTAATAGAGATGCTTCGACTTCGCTTGGTATGACATTCCTAATACTAAGTGTTTTTTATTAGCAGTTAATTTGTAGCGATGTCATGCAGAGCGAAGTCGAAGCATATTTAAGAATAATAGAAAAAAATTAATCTTTTTTCAATAAATAATTAATCACCTCCGAAGCAGTGTACAACCCGAAAATCGCAGGCATATAGCTTATCGTTCCGTAGAAAGATCTTTTATAATTGGTTCCGTCGGTCATTTTCAGGCTTTCTTCATCCTGAATATCATTCGCAAAAACACAACGAACGCCTCTGTCTATTTTTTCTTTTTTCAGCCTTTTTCTTACCTGTCTTGCAAGGTGGCAATGTTCCGTTTTGCTGATGTCTCGCACCATTACTTTACTCGGATCAGTTTTTCCGCCTGCGCCCATAGAGCTCACGATTTTTATTTTTCTTCTTTTAGCTGCAATAATTAAAGTAAGTTTCGGAGTCACGCTGTCGATACAATCCAAAATATAATCGAATTTTGCGGAATCTAAGACTTCATCCATTCTTTCAGGGTTCAGGAACTCATTGATTTTCGTTAAATTAAGATCCGGATTAATGTCTAAAAGTCTTTCCGCAACCACTTCTACTTTGTGTTTTCCAACGGTAGATCGTAAAGCGGGTAATTGTCTGTTAATGTTGGTGATATCTACGGTGTCACCATCTACGATTGTCATGTTTCCAACGCCTGCTCTTGCCAAAAATTCAGCAGCAAAAGAGCCAACTCCGCCCAATCCTACAACCAGAACTGTTGCTTTGTTCAACTTTTCCAAACCTTCTTCTTTTACGAGAAGTTCTGTTCTTTCCAACCAATATTTATCCATTTTTTATCGTCTCTAAATTTTCTACAATTTGTTTGTTTAAATTTTCCAGGGAAATCTCTTTAATTTCTGAAACTTTCATATATAATTCTTCAATGTTGAAATCGTCATTATCGGTTTCTAAAAAGAATTTATTTAAAGGAGTAATTTTCAAAGTATTTTGCAAAGATAAATTATACAAAACGGCTTTTCCAAAACTCAGATAAAAATTATTTTTAAGTAAATCGTCGGCAATGCTTTGTTTTTTATTAAAACCATGAATAATCATCGGCTGTTTAGCATATTTTTTTAGAGAAATTACTTCATAAAATTTCCGCACACAATGAATAATGATTGGTTTTTTGATCTCGTTGGCGAATTTTATTTGCCTTAAAAAAACTTCTTCTTGCGTTTTCTGATCTGTTTCAGCAAAAGAATCCAAGCCGCATTCTCCAATTGCAAAACAGTTTTTAGTGATATTTGATTCAAGCCAATTGAATTGATTTTCAATATGATAAGTGTCTATTTCTTTCGGATGAATACCAATGGAATAAGGGAAATCCGGCGGAACTGTTTCAATATTAATATTATAAATTCCGTTGCTGATGTTTTTCTTATGATGGTGAAAATCAAAAAATTCCATGGTCAAAAATACTATTTATTTAGATTTAATGTAAATTTCTTAAACGAACGTTTATAAATGTGTTAAAAATTTCTTAACTTTACCTAAAAGCCACATTTCATGAGAAAAAAATTTACAGAAAAACAAATCCACATATTAGACATCGCCGAAGAGCTGATTGCGAAAAAAGGATATGAAGGAACGTCGGTGAGGGATATTTGTTCGAAAGCAAATATTAATGTTGCTATGATCTCTTATTATTTTGGGTCGAAGGAAAAAATGATGTCTTATCTCTATCAGTACCGTGTGCTGAAAACGAGAGAGAATTTTTCTGAATTTGCAGATACTATAAAAGATGGGAAACCGGAAATGCAAATGAAGGAAATTATTAAATATATTGTTTCTCAGTTATTTAAATATAATTATTTCCACGGTTTTGTTACTCAAGAGCTTCGTCATACGGAAAATCTGAAAGATGAACTGCTGGATTTCTATCAATTATTTGTAAAAAAGCTGGATGATGTTATTAAAAAAGGAGTGGCATCGGGTGTTTTTACTTATACTCCAAGACCGGAAGATATTTTAACAACGATTATTGGCTCTACTTTATTTGTGATCAGGAATAAGAATTTTTATGAATTGTATGTTCCGAGCAAAAATGAAGAATCTTATGCCAAAGAAGCCGAAAAAAAAGTAAGAATGAATCTTTTAATGAGCGTTTTTGCAATTTTGGGATACGCTGCGGACTAAAATTACGTTAAATATTCATAAAAAAAAATCTATTGACAAAAAAGTTATATTTTTGCAAATTAATAGATCGGTTATATAATCCGAAAACTGTTGAATTTTTTATATGAAAAAATATATTTTAGGTCTTTTTGCTGTAGCTGTAGTGTCATCATGTATTAGTCAGCAAGACAAAGCAATGAAAAGTGCTGACAAAGCGTACATCCTGAAAGTAGCCAATGAAAACTTCGCTAAAAAGAAATGGAAAAATGCTTTGGCATTGTACGACAGACTTGCGAATCTTGTTGCCGGAACCGATGATTTCCCAAATGTTGCCTACAATACGGCTTCTGCTAACTATTATGACAAGAGTTATAAATTGGCGGGGCATCAGTTTAAAAACTTTTCGATCAACTTTCCGAAAGATCCAAGAGCTGAAGAAGCTGCCTATTTATCAGCGTTATGCTACTATGAAGGTTCAATGGATTATAATTTGGATCAGTCGAGTACAGAATTGGCAATTAATGAATTGCAGAGTTTCCTGAACGAATATCCTGCTTCTGAAAGATCTAAGAATATCAACACGATGATTGATGAATTGTCTTACAAACTTGAATTTAAAGCTTTTGAAAATGCAAGACAATATTTCAACATGGGTGAATATAAAGCTGCAAACACAGCGTTGGAAAATGTATTGAACGATTTCCCAAGTACAAAGCTTCGTCCGAAAATCTATGGATATATCATGAATTCTCGTTATCAGCTTGCCGCAAAATCTATTTATGATTTGAAAGACGAGCGTATTGAAAGTGCTTTGGCATTCACAAGACAGGTTGAAAAAGATCTTCCGAATACAGAATATTCTAAAACAGCTTTAGATCTAAGAAAAAAATTAGAAAAAGAAAAAGCGAATTTCGTTATTGTTAAAAAACAAACGGAAGAAAGAATTGCAACATTAACGGCAAAGCAGAAAAAAGAAGCAGATTTACTAGCATCAAAGCAAAAATCTGATGAGCAGGTGAAAAATCAAATCGATGCTGAGAAGAAGGCAATGCAGATCCAGAGGGATAGTGCAGCGCTTCAGACACCTCCGCCGGCAGCGACTTTCAAAATTCAAAGATAATTCGTAAATTTGCCAACTTAAAATAAATTAAATTTCTCAAAATGAGTGTAAAAGATACAAAAGCAGAAGTAAATACTATCACTTACGATAAGGATAAGATTGAAGATAAAGTAGGTTCAATCTATGAAGCTATTGTTATCATGGGAAAAAGAGCAGAGCAAATTAATGCTGAAATTCGTACTGAGCTTCACAATAAGCTAGACGAGTTTGCTGTTCACAATTCTACATTAGAAGAAGTTTTCGAAAACAGAGAGCAAATTGAGATCTCTAAGCACTACGAAAAACTTCCCAAACCAACTTCTATCGCAATTGAAGAATGGTTGAATGAAGACGTTTACTTCAGAAAAACTGAAGACAGAAAATAAAATACAATATGTTTTTTATAGATGAGGGTCATAAAGGAGTTGTTTCTTTTATGACCTTTATCGTTCTATAAAGCCGCGTTCTGAGAAAAAATAAGTAATTTAGTATTCTAAAATTAAAACTACATGAGCGTTTCAGGGAAAAAGATTCTCATAGCTGTTTCCGGAGGTATTGCAGCCTATAAAATTCATTTTCTGATAAGAGATTTTATAAAAAAAGGTGCTGAAGTTCAGGTGATCATGACGCCCGATGCTGAAAACTTCGTTACCAAGCTTAGCTTATCAACATTATCTAAAAAACCTGTGTACTCAGATTTTTATGGTGATAACGGAACCTGGAATAGTCATGTAGAATTGGCGCTTTGGGCAGATGTAATTGTTGTGGCTCCATGTACCGCAAATACGTTGGCTAAAATGACCCATGGAATGTGTGATAATTTGGTCATCGCTACGTATATGTCCGCAAAATGCCCTGTTTTCATCGTTCCTGCAATGGATTTGGATATGTATCAGCATCCTTCAACAAAGCAAAACTTAGAAATGGCTGAAGATTTCGGACATTTTATTATTCCTGCTGAAAGTGGCGAACTGGCGAGTGGGTTGGTTGGGCAAGGAAGAATGGCTGAGCCGGAAACGATTGCGAAAGCGATAGAAAATTTTTTTAATTCAAATGAAAATAAAAGCCTTGAAGGAAAAACAGTTTTGATTACTGCTGGACCAACGTATGAAGCAATTGATCCTGTGAGATTTATAGGAAATCATTCATCCGGAAAAATGGGATTTTCTTTAGCCGAAGAAGCATCTAAAAGAGGAGCGAAAGTAATTTTAGTTTCGGGGCCGAGCTCTCAAACAATTCATAGTGAAAACGTTGATTTACATAAGGTTACTTCAGCAAAAGAAATGCTCGACAAAGTATTTGAATTTTACGAGAATGTAGATATTGCGATTGCGAGTGCTGCCGTTGCGGATTATGCTCCTAAAGAAGTGGCGAAGGAAAAAATCAAAAAAAATGATGAAAATCTGACGATTGAATTGGTGAAAAATCCGGACATTCTGAAGACAATGGGTGAAAATAAAAAGCATCAGTTTTTAGTAGGTTTTGCCTTGGAAACTCAAAATGAAGAGGAAAATGCAAAGGGTAAACTGATAAAGAAAAATCTGGATATGATTGTTCTGAATTCTCTTCGTGACAGTGGCGCAGGTTTCAAGAATGATACTAATAAAATTAAAATATTCACCAAAACAGAGAAAACAGAGTTTAATTTAAAACCGAAGGGTGATGTGGCGAAAGATATTTTGGATTTTGTTGAAACTCAACTTTTAAAATAATTTTAATAAATTTCCGTTCTCAATTTTTAATAAGACAATGAAAAAAATTATAAGTTTATTTTTACTACTTTTCATATATACCACAAGTTTTTCTCAGGAATTGCTGGCTACCGTTCAGGTGAATTCTCAACAGGTGCAGGGTAGTAATACACAGGCTTTTAAAGCGCTGGAGAAAAGTCTCAAAGATTTTATCAATAATACAAGCTGGACGGGGAAGAGGCTTCAGAATTTCGAGAAAGTAAAGTGTAATTTCGCAATTGTAATTGCAGAAAGAGATGCCAATAGGTTTAAGGGAAGTATTATTATTCAGGCGGTTCGTCCGGTTTTTAATACCAATTATGAGTCTCCTTTACTTAATCTTCAGGATCAAAGATTTTCTTTTGAATATATTGAAAATGAGAATCTTATATTTAATGAAAGACAGTTTTCCGGTAAAAACCTTATTGATGTAATCAGTTTTTATGTGTATGTGATTTTAGGGTATGATGCAGACAGTTTCCAATCAATGGGAGGAACTCAATGGTTCCAAAAAGCGCAGCAGATCGCACAAAACGGAGAGTCTCAAAACAATTACGAAGGCTGGAAGCAGGTAAACGAGCCTAGAAACAGATCTCAATTAATTCGAGAGATTATGAATCCCAATATGGCGCAATTGCGTTCTTCATATTATTCATATCATAGAGCAGGTTTAGATAATTTATTTAATCAGGATCAAGCACCAGGTAAAAAAGTTATTTTCGATGCTTTAATGCAGTTGAAAATGTACGAAAACTCTTTTGCACAGAATTATTTCCTCGATCTTTTTCTCGTAACGAAGGCTGATGAGATTTTTAATATCTTTAATTCTACCAACAACGGTGGAATCGATATTGCCAGTTTGAAACAGCTAATGATGCTGTTCTCTCCAAAAAATACAGACTCCAGATGGAGTAAATGGAAATAATTTTTTACGATTCTAAAGTTTTATATTTGCAATACCTAAAGTAATTTGCTTATCAATGCTATCGAGAATTTACATTAAAAATTTTGCATTAATTGATACTCTTGAAGTGTCACTAAACAATGGTTTACAGGTTATCACCGGTGAAACAGGAGCTGGTAAATCTATTATTCTTGGAGCACTGAGACTAATTTTGGGCGAAAGGGCAGACGTAAAATCTATTGCAAAATCGGAAGAGAAAAGCGTGGTAGAAACGGAATTTGCTTTAAATAATCAGTTCAAAAAATTCTTTATTGAGAATGATTTAGATTATGAACACCAAACCATCATCCGTAGAGAAATTTTACCTTCAGGAAAGTCGAGGGCATTTATAAATGATGTTCCGGTAACGCTTGATATTTTAAAAGAGCTTTCTTCGCAACTGATTGATATTCATTCTCAATTTGAAACGTCTAATCTTTTTACTTCTGAATATCAGTTTAAAATAATCGATGGACTTTCAGAAAATAAAAAGTTGATTGAAGATTATCAGTTTGAATTTTCAGAATTTCAAAGTTTAAAAACTCAGCTTAAAAAATTGCAGACTCAACTTGCTGAAAGCAATAAGGAAAGTGATTATAAGCAGTTTTTACTGAACGAATTAACTGAACTGAATCTTGATGATGTAGATTATGAAGATCTTCAAAATCAGCTTTCTATTCAGGAAAATGCGGAGATGATCTCAGAAAATATCGGTCAGGTTTTGACTAGATTTCATCAGGAAGAAATCGGGATTTTATCCTTTTTCCATGAAGCAAAAAATAAGCTTTCAAAAATCGCTGAAGTATCCAACGGTTTTGTGGAGCTTGATGAAAAGCTGGAACAGTCTTTTGTTGAATTGAAAGATATTATTTCC
>DKLU01000200.1:6436-14223 GCA_002455915.1 Chryseobacterium sp. UBA6632 | reverse complement strand
AATAAACTGAACCGCTTTTGAACCTTGCGTGAATGACCTAAACTTCAGAAGAGGCTTTTCTGTTTTATTCAGTGTATTTTTTTCAACAACATATTTATTGTTTCGGCAAAATAATCCGAACGGCAGCGTATCTCGTTTTTTAAGTCCTTTTGAATTTAAAATAAGTTTCGCAATAATATCCGTTCCGGTAAGTTCAAAATTGATTTGCTCCACACCCTGCTGAATATCTTCCCATTTTTTTGATTTGGAATTAAAAACTTTCTTCGAAAACTTATTAATATCCTGAACATAATCTGAAAAAATAATTCTTCCCGCTTCATCCTGAAAATAAACAAAACCTTTTTCGTTTGGCAAATCCTGAGTTAGCTGCTTGATTTTATTGATATACGTTTTGGCATTGGATTCCTCATGCTGTTTCTGAATGATCTCGTTTTCCGTATCTTTTGATATGAGAAGCTTGAACAATTCTAATGTTGCACGCGCATCTCCGTCTGCACGGTGATGATTGGTTAAAGGAATTCCCAGTGATTTCACCAACTTTCCTAGAGAATAGCTTACCTCATCAGGAATCAGTTTTTTAGCTAAAGGAATGGTATCTAATGTATTGATTTTAAATTCGTACCCCAACCTGGTAAAAGACTGACGGAGCATCCTGTAATCGAAATCGATATTATGACCAACTAACGTAGTATTGGCCGTAATTTCTACGACTCTTTTGGCAATTTCGTGAAATTTCGGAGCCGTTTTCACCATTTTTGGAGTAATATTGGTTAATTTCTGCACAAAAGGTGTGATATCACTTTCCGGATTAACAAGCGAAATAAACTGATCAACAATTTTTTGCCCATCATATCTGTAGATAGCAATATCAATAATACTTTCTTTTCTGTAACCCGCGCCGTTACTCTCTATATCAATTATGGAATACAACTTTACTTAATTAAAATCTAATGATAAATGTAGGCATAAATTCATAAAATTCCTCGTTTCTTCAAAATTTTGCCCGTTACTTTTCAGTCTATACTGAGTTTAAAATAATATAAAACCCTTCAAAAACAGGAAAATGCTGTATAACCATCTCCAACAAATGATTTTGTTTTCAAACAGTTACACAGCACCCCTCATTATTTGAAATCGAAAATGATAAGTCAAAAACCTTACCATTCCGACTCTAACGAATATATAAAAATTATTTAAAATTTCTATCGCTTTCTTCCGCCCAGACCAAGCATTCCTAAAATTGCTTTTGCCCCTTCACGCATCAGCGTGCTGGTGAAGGTTCTTCCCGCTTTACTCTGTAAAACCTGCTCCAACATTCCCGGCTCTTCTTTTACGGGTTTTGTTTTTTGAGTCGGAGCTGCATTCTGAGCGGCCTGCTCCATTCTGTTGACCAAGATTTCGTAAGCTGATTCATTATCTACCACTTTTTCATATTTGGCAACCAAGGCAGATTTACTGGTTAATTCAGAGATTTCAGCATCATTCAACACATCCATTCTGGATTCCGGTGAAATTAAATACGTATGAACCAGCGGAGTAGGAATTCCCTTTTCATCCAAAGCTGTAACAAAAGCCTCCCCAATTCCTAAATTCTGAATTAAAGTAGAAGCGTCATAAAACTCCGTTGTCGGATAATTTTCGACTGCTTTCGTGATTTCTTTTTTATCTTTTGCCGTGAAGCCTCTCAACGCATGCTGAATTTTCAACCCTAATTGAGAAAGCACGCCTTCCGGCACATCTCCCGGAACCTGAGTGATAAAATAAATCCCGATTCCTTTGGAACGAATCAGTTTTACCATGGTTTCAATTTGGGAAAGTAGAGCTTTGGAAGATTCATCAAAGATCAAATGCGCTTCATCAATGAAAAGAACCAATTTTGGTCTTCCGCTGTCACCTTCTTCAGGGAAAGTCATATAAATTTCTGCAAAAAGAGACAACATAAATGTAGAGAACAATTGAGGTTTACTTTGAATATCCGCAACCCGTAAAATATTCACTACGCCTTTTCCGTCTCTGGTTTTCAGCAGATCATGGACGTCAAAACTTAATTCTCCAAAGAAACTTGCCGCGCCCTGTTGTTCCAACGCAACGATAGATCTCAAAATAGCACCCAAAGAAGCCGAAGAAATGGAACCGTAGTTACCTGCCAATTCTGCTTTTCCCTGAGCATTTTCAGTGACATATTGAAGAACTTTCTTCAAATCATTCAGATCAATTAAAGGCAGCCCTTTGTCATCACAATATTTAAAAACAATAGACATGATACTTTGCTGGGTATCATTTAATTCTAAAATTTTGCTTAGTAAAACAGGTCCGAATTCGGTAACGGTTGCCCTTAATTTTACACCTCTTTCGCCAGAAATTGTCATCAATTCTACCGGAAAAGCCTGTGGCTCGTAAGGAAGCTGTGTTTTAGAATATCTTTCTTCAATTAAAGCATTTTTCTGTCCGGCTTCCGCAATTCCAGAGAAATCTCCTTTGATATCCAGTACCAAAGACGGAATTCCCTGATGAGAAAGCTGTTCGGCAAAAACCTGCAACGTTTTGGTCTTCCCAGTTCCTGTGGCTCCGGCAATCAATCCGTGGCGGTTGATGGTTTTTAAAGGAATGGTAACATTCACCTCAGGGACAACTTCCCCATCCAGCATTGCCTTTCCTAATATAATATGATCTCCTTTCGGAGTGTATTTAGCATTTAATTCTTCAATAAATTTTGCTTTATCTGCCATTTGATTTTTTTTAGACATCTAAAGATAAAAGTTTTTGTAAGATATTTTATTCTGAGAAATAATATTCTTTTGTGAATATCTACACTATTATTTTTATCTTTCAAACATGATAAAAAACAGTCTACTAATTTAGTATGTTTTTCAACTGTTCTTTTTATTTGAATTAAAGCAATTTAAAACCGATCAACAAAGTAAAATTGATATAAACTATTAGGCAGATTTAACATTTGACATACAATTCATCTAATACTTCGTATCTTTAACTAAATTTTTAAAATAAAGCCAATGAAAGTTGAACAAATATATACGGGCTGTCTGGCTCAGGGCGCCTATTATATTGTATCAGAAAATGAAGCTGCAATTATAGATCCTTTGAGAGAGGTAAAACCTTATCTGGATCGTCTGGAAAAAGATAATGTAACTTTAAAATATATCTTCGAAACACATTTTCATGCAGATTTTGTTTCGGGGCATTTGGATTTAAGCAAAAAAACGGGAGCTCCTGTGGTTTACGGACCAACGGCACAACCAGAATTCGAAGCAACAATTGCTGAAGATGAGCAAATTTTTGAAATCGGAAAAGTAAAAATAAAAGCACTTCACACGCCTGGTCACACGATGGAAAGTACAACTTACCTTCTTATTGACGAAAACGGTGTTGAAACCGCTATTTTCACAGGTGACACTTTATTTTTGGGAGATGTGGGAAGACCCGATCTTGCCCAAAAAGCAGGAAGTGTAACGCAGGAAGACCTTGCAGGAATTTTATACGAAAGTTTACACAGCAAAATCATGCCGTTGGACGACAGCATTACGGTGTATCCAGCTCATGGCGCGGGTTCTGCTTGTGGAAAAAATATGCAGAAAGAGACGGTTGATCTCTTAGGCAATCAAAAAAGAACGAATTATGCTCTTAATCAACCAGATAAAGAATCGTTTGTGAGAGAAGTTCTTGACGGACTTACCGCTCCGCCAAAATATTTCGGAATGAATGTAGCCATGAATAAAGGCGGCTACGAAAGTCTTGATATTGTGATGGACAAAGGTTTGACACCTGTGGATGTTAATGATTTTGAAGCGTATGCAGAAGAAACCGGTGCTTTGATTCTTGACACGAGAAGTCCGGTGGAATTTCACAAAGGATTTGTTCCTAATTCAGTAAACATCGGCTTGAAAGGTGATTTCGCACCATGGGTCGGAACGTTGATCGTGGATGTAAAACACCCTTTATTATTAATCGTAGACGAAGGAACTGAAGAAGAAGCGATTACCAGACTGAGCAGAGTTGGCTTCGATCATGTTGTGGGTTATTTAAATGGAGGTTTTGAAGCTTGGAAAAATGCAGGAAAGGAAACCGATGAAGTAAAAAGAATTTCTCCGGCTGAATTTGCAGAGCAATTTAACGAAACTTCAAAAGTAGTTGATGTTCGTAAAATTTCAGAATATTCGGCGGAACATATTGATAATGCGTACAGTAAACCTTTAGATCTAATCAGCGATTGGGTAAAAACGATTGACGATTCTGAACATTTCTTCTTGCATTGTGCAGGCGGTTACCGAAGTATGATTGCGGCAAGTATTCTTAACTCACACGGAATCAGAAATTTTACTGAAATTGAAGGCGGTTTCAACGGAATCAAAAAAACAGAAAAATTCCCGACAACGGATTTTGTCTGTCAGTCTAAAGTGATCTAAAATGAAGATAAAGAAAGGTATATTTTTGGGAATTATCCTTACAACACTTACAGTAACAGCTTGTAAAACAGCTAGTCATTCTGAAGCGCCAAAAGCGAACATCAGAGAAGTTGTGAACAGCTCAGATGTAACGTTGGTAGATGTAAGAATTCCGGAACAGTATGCAGAAGGAACCGCAAAAAATGCCATCAACATTCCTTTGGCTGAAGTTCAGAATAATACTGAACAATTGAAAGGTAAAAAAGTAGTTGTTTTTTGCAACAAAGGAATCCAGGCAGATCAAGCGGTAGAAATATTAAAGAAAAACGGCGTTGACGTATACGACGGCACAAGCTGGAAAAACGTAAAAGCCATTCAGGATGAGCAATCATCAAAATAATTAAAAACCAAAACTATGTCACAAAAATTTCAGGAAATTATAGACTCGGAAAGACCTGTATTAATCGACTTCTTTGCAACCTGGTGTCAGCCTTGCAAAGTTCAATCTTCGGTTTTAACAACAGTAAAAGAAAAGGTAGGCGAAACCGCCAGAATTATAAAAGTAGATATCGATCAGTATCCTGCCATTGCCTCACAATATGGCGTGCGCAGTGTTCCGACATTAGCGGTTTTCAAAAAAGGAGAATTACTTTATAAAGAAAGCGGCGTGCACGATGTGAACAGATTAACACAACTTTTACAACAATATGTTTAAAAAGGTTGAGGTTAAGATTAAGGTTGTAAAAATCTCAGCCTAAATCTTAACCTCAATTTTTTTATAATTGAATTGAAAAAGCATCTCTATCATTCAAAAACTGAAAATGCTTTCTGAAATCTTTCAATTGTTCTAAATCCAGATCTGCAATAACGAGATTTCCTTTCTTTTCAGAAATCTCAGATCCGTCAGCAGAAAAACAGTGAGAACTTTCCTGATAAAAGAGATTATTTCCATCGGTCCCGATTCGGTTCAAACCAAAAACAAAAGACAAATTCTCGATTGCCCTTGCTTTCAGCAAATGTTCCCAAGCTCCAACCCTTTTCTCTGGCCAGTTGGCTACATATAAAATTGCATCATAATCATCATTATTTCTTGCAAAAACAGGAAAACGAAGATCATAGCAAACCTGCAGCAAGATTCTGAATCCCTTATAATTTACAATCACCCTTTCTCTTCCCGGTGTATACACTTTATCTTCTCCGGAAAAGGAAAACAAATGCCTTTTATCATAGAAATCAACCTGAGAATCGGGTTGTACAAAATACATCCTGTTATAAAAATTGCCTTCTTCTTCCACGGGCGCACTTCCGCAAAAAGCTGCATTTTTTTCTTTTGCCATTTTCTTTAAAAACTCCAGAGATTCCTGATTTCTGTCTGAAACCTCCCCGGCATCCATACAAAAACCTGTTGAAAACATTTCCGGAAGCAGAAAAAGATCAGCTTCCTGATTTTGCAACTCCCTTTCAATCTCTTCAAAATTGGCCGATTTATTTTTCCAGATGATATCTAAATTCAGTCCTGTGATTTTCATAAACTTTATTAAAAAACTTCTATAAAAATACGATTTTCAAATAATTTCGGTTCTATTTTTGATACGAATCTTTTTTATTAATAACACTAAAAAGGTAAAATTTATGAAGAAATTGTTTTTTATGCTGATGATGGTCTTTCTGGGAACAGCCGCCAATGCGCAAGCCTGGACGGGTAAAGGAGATCAGAAGATCAATCTGGGGCTTAGTGCGTGGGGTTACGGAACCGGAATTGCCGCAACCTATGATTATGGTTTAAACAAGCTGATATCTGTGGGAGCTGGTGCAAATGCTTATTTTGATAATTATAAAGATAATGATAAAGACAACCGTGTTTTCATTTTCGGAAGGCTGAATTTTCATCTTCAGGATGCTTTAGACCTTCCTTCAAAATGGGACATTTATCCGGGAGTTGATGTTGGAGTTTTAGGGAGAGACTTCGGAATCGGAGCTCACATTGGCGCTAAATACTTTTTCACGGAGAAATTCGGAGTTTTTGCAGAAGTCGGCAACAATGGCAGTCTTGGCGTTTCGTTCAATTTGTAGAAAAACACCTCATTATATGACAAAGCTTCTCATTTCGAGGGGCTTTTTTATTTGGCATAGTTTTGATAATTGTTACCTTTGCAAATTAAACATAAAAAGCATTAATGGAAATAGCAATTAAACTGTTTCAATTTATATTGAGCATTTCTATCTTAGTAATCTTACACGAGCTCGGGCATTTCTTACCCGCAAAATACTTTAAAACCAAAGTAGAAAAATTTTACCTTTTCTTCGATCCATGGTTTTCAATCGCTAAAAAGAAAATTGGTGAAACCGAATACGGTATCGGATGGCTTCCTTTTGGAGGTTATGTAAAAATTGCCGGAATGGTAGACGAAAGTATGGATACCGAGCAGCTGAAGCAGCCTGCACAGCCTTGGGAATTCAGAGCGAAACCGGCTTGGCAGAGATTAATCATTATGCTTGGTGGCGTTACGGTAAACTTTTTCCTGGCTTGGTTAATTTATACTTGCCTTTCTTTATTCAACGGAGAAATGTATACCGATCTCACCAAATTCGAAAACGGAATTGGCGTAACAGAAGCGGGTAGAAAAATGGGGTTCCAAAGTGGAGATAAAATCATCAATATCGACGGAAAACCTGCAGAAAGATTAGAAAATGCTTCCATTAATATTCTTTTAGGCGATAATGTAACGGTTCTTAGAAACGGAAAAGAAGTAACTTTCCCGGTAAATAAAGACGGTGTTGCTGATGTTTTAAAGCAAAAAGAAGCTAAAATGTATATCACGCCAAGAATGCCAATGATTATTGATACATTAGTAAGTCCGACAGCGAAAGCTTCAGGATTGGCAAAAGGTGATAAAGTAGTTTCAATTAATGGCAAGCAGACTCCTTTCTTTGATGAAGTGAGCGATGTTTTATTGGAAAATAAAGGTAAAGCAGTAAGCATAGATATTCTGAGAAACGGTAAGCCTGAAACGGTTTCTGCAACAGTAGATCAAAACGGTAAACTGGGAGTTGGTGTAGATCAGAAAGCACTAGCAAACGTTGTTACAGATAAAAAATATTCTTTCGGAGAATCTATTCCAAGAGGATTTACAAGAACAATTGAAGCTTTAACGATGCAGGTAAAGCAGTTCAAAATTATGTTTAATTCTAAAGTTCAAGGCTATAAAAACGTTGGCGGACCGATCGCTATTGTTAAAAATATGCCGGTTGACAGAGATGCAGACGGTGGTTATGCGATCAATTGGGCTGCTTTCTGGAGTTTCACAGCAATGTTCTCTGTTTGGTTAGCATTTTTGAACTTAATTCCGATTCCTGGCTTGGATGGCGGACACGTAATTTTCA
>DKLU01000200.1:6156-6335 GCA_002455915.1 Chryseobacterium sp. UBA6632 | reverse complement strand
TTTTCACTTTATATGAAATGATCGTTGGAAAACCTGTACCTCAAAAAGTATTAGAAAACGCACAGATGATCGGGGTTATCTTCCTGTTAGGCTTGATGTTACTAATCTTCGGAAGCGACATCTTTAAGGTCTTCACCGGAAAATTATAATTATTTTTAAAATTTTTATTAAAAATATTT
>DKLU01000200.1:444-5856 GCA_002455915.1 Chryseobacterium sp. UBA6632 | reverse complement strand
TCGAGCCCAGCAGGAGGAGCAAAAAAGACTTACAGAAATGTAGGTCTTTTTTTATGTTTATATTTGTGAATT
Organism: Chryseobacterium sp. UBA6632; assembly: GCA_002455915.1. Classification (GTDB taxonomy): domain Bacteria; phylum Bacteroidota; class Bacteroidia; order Flavobacteriales; family Weeksellaceae; genus Chryseobacterium. The sequence goes on along the minus strand of DKLU01000200.1, from coordinate 5,784 downwards.
TTATTAAAATACTTAAAACCCATTAGTATTTTTCATCAATATAAACTAGCTCATGAAAAGACTATACATTTCATTATTCACTGCCTTTGCAATCACACAGATTTCGGCGCAGGAAAAATCATATTTTTTATCAACACCTTCATTAAGTCCGGACGGAAAAGTTGCCTATTTCGCTTACGATGGAGATATCTGGAAAGCAGATTCTAACGGAGGAAACGCTTCAAGAATCACAGCGATGGAAGGCGAAGAGATCAATCCACGAATTTCTCCTGATGGAAAATGGCTGGCGTTCAGCTCTAATCAATATGGCAACTATGATGTTTATCTGATGCCTGCTGAAGGAGGAACGATCAAGCAACTGACTTTCCATACCGGAAAAGATGAAATGGAAAATTGGAGTTGGGACAGCAAAACGATTTATTTTACTTCGAGCAGAAATAATAATTTCGGAAGTTTTAAAACTACAATTGAAGGAAAAACTCCGGAAAAGCTTTTTAACAATTACTTTAACAATACGAATGGATTAGCAGAAACGCCTTCTGGAGAATATCTTTTCACAAGTTCTATGGAAAGCGCCAATCAGGTTCATCGTAAGCGTTATAAAGGCGAAAATAATCCTGATATTTTAGGCTTCAATCCAAAGAACAATTCTTTTAAACAATACACCAATTACGAAGGAAAAGACTTTAACCCAAGTGTAGATAAAAATGGCGTTATTTATTTTATTTCGGATGAAAATAATGGCGAATACAATCTTTACAAACTTGAAAACGGTCAAAAAACTGCATTAACAAAATTTGACACTTCAATAAAGAAACCTTTTGTCGCCGCCAATGGCTCTAAAGTTATTTTTGAAAAAGATTATCAGCTATATGTTTATGATGTCGCTTCAAAAAGCACAAAAGCTCTTGCTATCAATTTAAACACGAATAAAACATTAGAAAAAGAACAAAGCTTCAGCGTAGAAAATAATATTTCGTATTACGATGTTTCTCCCGATGGCAAAAAAATGGCGTACGTGAGTCGCGGGGTTCTATTTGTTTCGGATGTGGAAGGTAAATTTTCACAACAGATTTCTGATGGAAAAGAACGCGTTATGGAAGTAAAATGGCTGAAAGATAACCGCACGTTACTTTTCAGTCAGACCGATAAAGGTTATCAAAACTGGTTCAGCATTGCTGCAGACGGAAAAGGACAACAGAAACAACTGACCAGTGATTTGCGCAATAACCGCAACATCAGCCTTAACAGCGATTTGTCAAAAGCAGTTTATTTAAGTGGTCGTGATGAAGTGAGATTAATGGATATTAAAAATTTCAATTCGACAACGATTGTGAAAGATGAAATCTGGGCATTCCAAAACTCAAAACCTTCTTTTTCGCCAAATAATGAATATGTTTTATTTTCAGCAAAAAGAAATTTTGAGCTTGATATTTTCATTTATAATATTAAAAAAGGTGAAACTACTAACCTTACGAACACCGGAGTTTCTGAAGAAGATCCTTACTGGTCGCCGAACGGGAAATACATCTATTTCACAAGCGACAGAACGAGCCCTTCTTATCCTTTAGGCTTGCAGAAATCTAACATCTATCGTATGGCGCTGGATTGGTTTGACACGCCTTATAAATCTGAAAAATTTGACCAACTTTTCAAGGAAGAAGACAAAAAAGAAACGAAAGATTCTGAAAAAACGAAGGAGAAAAAAGATAAAAACGACAAGGAAAAGGATGAGAACAAAGATAAAGACGGGGATAAAAAAGATGAAAAGGAGAAAGAGAAAGAACCTGTCGTTAAGGAAATCAAGGTAAATCCTGAATATACGTTGGAGCGAATCGAGTTAGTGACCGACCGATATGGTTATCAGGATGATCCTGCAGTTTTCCTGGATGATAAAAAGGAGATTTTACTGTTTAATTCTAATCAGGATAATGGTAAAAGACAGTTGTTTAAAAAAGTTTTCACTGATTTTGAACCTGCCAAGTCTGAAAAAGTTTTCGACAAAGCCGCTTACAACATCACGAAAAATGCTAAAAACCTTTTTGCGTTAATCGAAGGGAATGTTTATAAAACAGCAATTTCAGCTTTAAAACCTCAAAAAATAAATATTCAGTATACATTCAACAAAGATCTGGCTTCAGAATTTACACAAATGTATGATGAAACGTGGACGGGTGTTGAGGAAAATTTCTATGACGAAAAATTCCACGGCATCAACTGGAAAGCTAAAAGAGAGCAATATGCAAAATATCTTCCATATGTTCATAACAGAAATGATCTTAGAATTTTGTTGAATGACCTTTTAGGCGAATTAAATTCTTCTCACACCGGATTTTCATCCACAGGAAAAGAAGAAAGCACTTATCTAAATTACTTCACCAACGAAAGTGGAATTATCTTTAAAAAAGATCAGCCGTATACCGTAGAAAGTATTGTGAGAAAATCGCCAGCATTCCGTACCGGAGTTGATATAAAATCTGGAGACGAACTGGTTTCTGTAAATGGAAAAACCATTGACAAAAATGAAAATATTGAAACCTATTTTACCACGCCTAAAAAGCAGGAAGAGCTTATTTTAACCTTCAATCGTAATGGTAAAAATATAACGACAAAAGTTCATCCGATTTCAAATGTGGAATTAAAAAGTCTGTTGTATGATGACTGGATCTTCAATAATCGTGAGCGAGTTAACAAACTAAGCAATAACAGAATCGCTTATTCTTACATGAAAAATATGTCGACCGAGGAGCTTGACCGTTTTCTTTTAGACATGGTAGAGCAGGAAAACAGAAAAGACGCCGTTATCCTCGACCTTCGATACAATACAGGTGGAAACGTGCATGATAAAGTCTTGAATTTCCTTTCTCAACGACCGTATTTACAATGGAAATACCGTGAAGGAAAAATGACAACGCAGCCAAATTTTGCTCCATCAGGAAAACCTATTGTTTTGTTAATCAACGAAGCGTCTTTAAGTGATGCCGAAATGACTGCAGCAGGATTTAAAGCTTTGAAATTAGGAAAAATCATCGGTCAGGATACGTATCGCTGGATCATCTTTACTTCAGGAAAAAGCTTGGTAGACGGATCTTTTTACAGATTACCTTCTTGGGGAACTTACACTCTGGACGGTCAGAATCTTGAAAAAACAGGAGTGAAACCGGATATTTATATCAAAAATACGTTTATGGATCGCCAGCAGAATAATGACCCACAATTGGAGCGCGCTGTTCAGGAAATTCTTAAAGATTTAAAGAAATAAAAAATTTAAAATATCTGAAACTGAAATAGCAATATTCTTTTTATTGTTATTTCAGTTGGGATAAAAAAACAAGAACTTCTCAGCAATACAACATTTTTTCTAAGCTAAACATTTCAATTTTGGAGTAACAATTGAGAAGAATTCAGATTTAATTAAAAAAAATGTAAAATATTTGTGATTGAATTTCAATACATTTAGTGAAAAATCATCATGAATAAAGGATAAAACTTGCTTGATATAAATATTCATATTATATTTGCATCACCTTAAAAGAAGGAAATTCCTCCTTAGCTCAGTTGGTTAGAGCATCTGACTGTTAATCAGAGGGTCGCTGGTTCGAGCCCAGCAGGAGGAGCCAAAAGACTTACAGAAATGTAAGTCTTTTTTTATGTCTGAATTTATTTTTATTTTATTGCTTCATAACGAATATTTATTAAAAATTTAAACAAAAATTACATTTTAAGTTAATATTTTGTTATTATTTTGCAATAAAAATTAATTTAACATGAAAAAACTTCTTTTATCATCTCTAATGCTTCCATTAGCAATTAGCGCCCAAGTGGGAATTAACAACCCAGCTCCCACTTCAACATTAGACGTTACCGCTAAAAACCCAACCGGAACAGAAACAAATGTTGACGGAATTATTATTCCTAGAGTTGATAGATTGAGAGCACAAAATATGACGGGAACGCCTACCTCCACCATGATTTATGTAAACAGCATCGCCAATGGAACACAAAACGGAACTGCTGCTAATATAGATACTATCGGTTTTTACTATTTCAACGGAACTGCATGGATAAAAGTAGACAGTACAATTTACGACAGAAACGGATCTCTTTCCAGCGCGAGAAATGTAAATTTAGCAGGAAACAATCTTGGATTTACAGGCACTGGAAATGTAGGAATAGGAATTGCGGCTCCTACCGCTAAATTAGAAGTATCATCGGGAACAACAGGAACTTCGGGAATGAAGTTTACAAATATTAACAATACTACGCCTACTACCCAAAACGCTGCCGCATTAGGAGTTGATGCAAATGGAAATGTTGTGATCCAGAACGTAGCACCATTAACGACCACATTTAAATCTTTCAGTATAGACGCTAACGTAGCCACCAATTCTGTAATAACTCTAGGATCGCTTCAATTCAGATACCCAACCACAACCTGTGCGGACACCAACACGTATCTCGAAGTACGATCTACAACCGGAGCAAACAACACCGGAATCCTTCATGCCATATCAAGAAGTAGCCAGGCAAGTACAGGACTTATTAATACAACTCCAATGACTTTTACTCCTACTTTTGCTAATTTAGGAGCCGGAATACCAGGAACTGCCAACCCTGCACTTGTTCCAGTAAACTGTGTGCAGGATGGCGCAGCGCAATTCACCTTCTTCTCGTATACCGACAGAACGTATTACAGAGTAAGTTTCCATATTGCTGATGGTGATTCTTTAGGTTTTGGAGCCTTAGGATACATCTTTGCAGAGCTTCAAAGATAAAGTATTAATTTTCATAAATTTATTATATAAACACCGTCAATTTTGATGGTGTTATTTTTGTTACCTTTGCATTTTCTTATTTGAATCTTAAAAAGTTTAAATAGTTATTAACTTTTTATAATAAAACAGCATACTTTTTGTTTATGCTAATAGCTTGAAGAACAACAAATGTCAATTAAAAACACTCAATATAATTTATTTTATTTTTTTTTCCTCATATCAGGTATCACTTTCGCTCAAAATACAGCAAACGGGAGAATTATAGATGAAAAAACAAACAAACCCCTTACTGGCGTAGATATTTTTATCAACGACAATAATAAAGCTGCTTTAACTACAAATTCCGGAAATTTCAGTGTTCATTCAGACAGTATTATTTATAAACTTAAATTTTTAAAGAAAAACTATTCGCTGCAAAGCATTGATATTACTTCAGAAAATAACTCTAATATTTTTGTAAAACTTTCCGCTGAAAAAGTGGGAGATATTCAGGAAGTTGTAATTCATAACGAAAAGCCGAAGTATAAAAATAAAAAAGAAAATCCGGCTTATGCCATCATGCAGT
>DKLU01000200.1:0-310 GCA_002455915.1 Chryseobacterium sp. UBA6632 | reverse complement strand
GCTTAGAAAAATTCAATACCTACACATATAAAGAATACGAGAAAATTCAGTTTGATGCCAATAATTTGGATAGTACTTTCATGAAGAAAAAGATCTTCAATAAAATGGATTTTATCTTCGATTATGCAGATTCTACCGCCAGCGGAAAAATGGGACTTCCTATATTTTTAAATGAATCTATCTACGAAAATTACGGAGAAAACAGACCCGATAAAAAAAACAAAAAGCTTCTTGTAGCTCAGAAAACTTCAGGATTCCAAGATAATCAAGTGATTACGGTAACGGCAAAAAACCTTTATCGTGATATTAA
>DKLU01000201.1 GCA_002455915.1 Chryseobacterium sp. UBA6632 | reverse complement strand
AAATAGCGAGTGCGGAGAGCAGGAAATAGCTCCTGGAAAAGTTGGAGCGTGGATGAGTTTTAGAGTTATAGAGTTTAAGGGTTTACGTTTTGTAAGATTTTATGTTTAATAATCACAAAAACCGCCACTTTCGTGACGGTTGACCTAGTTTTATTTTAAAAATGAGTTTAATCCCTGTTTTTTACCATTACCCAACCGGAATATTTTATTGGGGTGTTCTTTTTATTATTTTCATTCCATGTTACGGAATACCAATACGTTCCTGTGGGAACTTTTTTACCACCGATGGTTCCGTCCCATGTATAATTATTGAATCTGTCAGCCTGGAAAACTTTATTTCCGTAGCGGTCGAAAATATTGAAAATTAAATTTTGTTTGTTTGCCAGTGCTGTATAATCGATCACATCATTAATTCCGTCTCCGTTGGGTGTGATAACATTTGTAAGATTAGGAACAACAATGGTGACATCCACAGGATCACAGTCATAGGTATCTTTTACAAAAACAGTGTGATCACCTCTTGAAACATTATTAAACACATTTGAATCCTGCCAATTGACATTATCCATCGAATATTTGTAAGGTGCTTTACCGCCTATAACATTGATCGTTACAATATGTGTTGAAATATCAATGGAAGAAATAACAGGTTGATCCGAAGGAATCACTTTTACATATTGTGTGGTAATACAATCTCCTGTTTTCAGTTTTACCCAATACGATCCAACTCCAATATTAGCAATTGATTGGGTTGTTGCTCCCGTACTCCATTCATATCCGCCGAAACCGGAACCGGCATCCAATGTTGTGGTATCTTCAATACAAATCGTTTTATCTTTTAATTCTGAAGAAAAAACAGGAGGAATTACTTCTAATCCAACTTTTGCAATCGCATAACATCCTTGAGAATTAGTCACTTTAATATAGGCAAATCCAGTTGGGGAAATATACGCTGTTGGCGTTACAATAGGATTTGTAGAGTTGATTGCATCTGCCAAAGAAGGATAGTATGATTTAACAATTCCTGTTTGTGAAGTAACTGCCGCCACCGTAAGATTGAATGCCGCAGTTAAAGGATCTCTTTCCAGGAAACACGTTCTTAAAACCGCATCATTTACTAAAACAATGGGATGAAATTTCAATGTTATCACCGCGTCAGCAACACATCCGAATTGAGAGGTTATTTTTACATAAACCGTTCCTTCTGCAGAAACATATGCTGCAGGATTTAGAATTTCATTAGTTCCTGCATTCAGATTAGCCAATGTAGGGTAATATTTTTTTATTGCAGTAGGATCTCCAAAAACACCAGCCGAAGTAAGATCAAAGGTAGCCGTCCCCGCATTGTTATTGTTACAGCTAAATATCGTTACATTCGTACCGCTGATATTTCCTTGTTTAAATTTAAAAGCTCCAACTTGTCGGCAAGAATTAATAGGATTATTGGGATTCGCAGGATCTTCATAATGAATACTGTAATAATACGTTGCCGTTGTACTGACCGTAATCGGAGCCAAAATAGGACTTAATCCCGCCAAAGCATCATTCTGCGTGGTGTGATATGTCACAAAGAAATTCGGATTTCCGTTTAAAATTCCTGTAGTTAAAGTGCTGAAATCAAAAATAGCAGGTGTATTGCAAATAATAATCTCTCTAGGATCTGCAGGATTAGCCGCCGGACTTCCCGGTGGATTAAAAGGATGTGGCTGCAATGCAGGGTCTGTAAATGGTGAAGCTAAGGTTGCCGTTCCGCCCCAAGTTAAAGAAAAAGGAGCAACCGTGGTACTTCCCGCTCCTACCCAGTTATCAATATATAAATAATAAGTTTGCCCTGGTAAAACATCCATATATTGGCAATACGGTGTATAAGAACCTCCTGCCGCACTGATGATGGTACTTGTCATATTCATCCCTGTATTGCCGCCAACCAATTGTGTGGTTGCTGCGTTACAGCGAATGGGCGATCCCAAACTTCCACAGGTCACATTCGGACCATAAATTGCCCAGTCATAATCTGCATCAGGATCATTCGGGATAAGATCAAAAGTAAGAGTTCCCGCAGTGGCAATGGTTAGTTTATACCAAATTGAATTGTGCTCGCCAGAGGTAAGACAGCCTCCCAAGCTTTCATTCTCATTACCAATTCCCGTGGGAGAATACGTAATGCTAGAATTTCCACAAACCGATAACGCGGTTGAACAATCTGCTTGTGAAAAAAATACTTGAGAAATACATACAAATAAAACGAGTAGAATTTTTTTCATATATAATTTTTTTCAGGATTATTAGTGCCAATGTAAAATGGTGTATATCAAATATAAGCATTTTTTCAATCAACAATAACAATATTTAAAAAATTACATATTTATATGCGAAATATTAAAAATTACCTCAAGTTAAAAACCGAAACAACAACAATTACTTTATACTTGTGATATTTCCGCAAAGATTCTCTAAATGAAAAATCTTATGAAAAGGGCTTTTCACTTCATGCAAATGTTCTTTATCCTGAATAAAAGTATACCGTGAAGCAAGCGAATTCATATCAGAAACAATCACCAGCCAACATTCATCAACCGAGGTATCATAATAAGGAAATTTCTCGTTCTTTTTTTCTATTAATTCTAAAATTTTCTCCGAACACAGCTCATCAAAAAGATTCATATTATATTCATGAGTAATGAAAACATTTCTACGATGAAAAGATTTTCGCAAACTTTTTACACAACCAACAGGCTTTCCTTTTTTAATACTTTTATAAATAAAATGAATGATTTCCTGTTGCAGTTCAAGATTTTCAAATTTAAGATTAGGATAAAATTCTAAAAAATAAACACCACGATATTTCGTAGTGTCTTCTTGTTCCAATAATATTTCTGCCTGACGGAAAATCTTGTTTAAATTGCTTTCCATCTTTTTCATTTCAAGATGATTGATGACCTCAGTCAATTCAATTCCTATTTTTTTGTCGTTGAATTTGGCGATAAAGTCTGGACTTTCGCAGGTAAGGTTTTCGAACTGAACTTCGGGAAAATGGTGCATAAAAGAATTCAGCAGCAAAATTTCAGATTTCTTTTTATACTTTTCACGGTCGTGAAGCGGAGATTCATCTATTTTGCGGTGATACTTTTCAATCGGCTTCTTTTTCAAATGTCGATTGAGATAATATAAGCTCAGATTCTTGATCAAATCTTCATCGGAAAATGCCTTTTTCATGTGCTTATCTTTTAATGGTTGTTGAGACACACGAAACCCTCGGTTTCTTTTGATTATCAAAAATTTATAGTTTAAAGTTAGTAAAAAAAACTATGCAACCCTTGTAT
>DKLU01000242.1:19755-19987 GCA_002455915.1 Chryseobacterium sp. UBA6632 | reverse complement strand
AAACCCGGACAAAGAATTCTTATTCATGATGATTTGTTAGCAACCGGAGGAACTACAGAAGCCGCTGCAAAATTGGTGGAAAAACAAGGTGCAATTGTTGCTCAGTTTAGCTTCTTAACCGCTTTAAAGGGTTTACATGGTGATGAAAAACTGAGAAAATTCAATGCGGAAATTTATCACATTTTAGAATATTAAACTTTTCATTCAAAATAAATGCTTCGACTCCGCTCAG
>DKLU01000242.1:0-19550 GCA_002455915.1 Chryseobacterium sp. UBA6632 | reverse complement strand
CGACTCCGCTCAGCATGACACGTTTAAAACATTCTGTTTTATTTCATTGTAAAATGAAACAAATAGTATTAGAAATGTCATACTGAGCGGAGTCGAAGCATCTTTTTTTAAGAAATTCATCATTCACGATTAATAATTCTCAATATTTCGTCAATAATACTCACAAAGTATTTTGTAAATCATTCAGAAACAATTAAATTTGCATTTCAATTTTTAAGAATTTATGGCAAAACTTACAAACGATCAAGAAGGTAAAGAAACAGTTGAGTTTTTTAAAGATCTTGACAGAGAGGCTTTAAACACAGAAAGATTCCTTGAAAAATATTCTAAGCAATTAGGGATAGTTTTCAGTGCTTTGGTATTGGGAGTTTTAGGCTTTTTCGCATATAAGCAATTCGTAGTGGCTCCTAAAAACGCCGAAGCGGTAAAAAGTTTCCTTGCAGCACAGAAAAATCTTACCGCTGGTAAAGATAAAGAAGCGCTTGGTGGAAATTCTGCTGCAAATCCAGGTTTTATCGGGACAGCTAACGAATATTCTTCTACCTCTATCGGTAAATTGTCTGCTTATAACGCAGGTTTATTGAAGTTTAAGGAAGGAAAATTCCAAGAGGCATTTGATCTTTTAGACAAGTTTTCATCTGACAACAAAACAATGATGGCAATGAAATACGGAGCTATGGCTGATGCTAAATCAGGTCTTAACAAAAACGATGAGGCTTTACAATTATTAGACAAAGCTTCTACCGCTTCTGACGATCCGTATACTACTTATTATTTTACAAGAAAAGCAGGTATTTTAGCTTTAGGTTTAAAGAAAAATGCAGATGCTAAGAAATATTTTGCTGCAATCAGCGAAAAATATCAGGACTACGACAACGGAATGTCTGATTCTTATATTGAAATGACTAAATATTATTAAAAAATGGCAACAGTTAATCTTTCAGATTACAAGCCACTGAATATAACGAATGCCATTTTTTAATCTATCGGCATTGTTTTTTCTGAGTGGAATGATTTTGTAACCTATAATCTTCGCGACGCAGCTCTGGAAATCCTTGAAAAAGAAGGCGTAAAAAAGGAAAACATTAAACTTTTTCCTGTTCCCGGAGCATTTGAACTGAACTACGCTAGCATGCAGCTTTGCAAAGAAAGAAAATATGATGCAGTAATCTCAATCGGATGTGTGATTCGTGGAGAAACTCCTCACTTCGACTATGTTTGTTCTGCTGTAGCGCAGGGAATCAAAGATTGCAATATCCTTACAGATACTCCGACGATCTTCTGTGTTCTTACCGATGATACCAAAGAGCAGTCAATTGCAAGAAGTGGCGGAGACCTAGGAAATAAGGGCGTGGAAGCAGCCGTAACAGCTCTAAGAATGATAGATTTTAAAAAGAATTTATCTGGAAAGAAAGGAAACATTGGTTTCGGACATTAAGAGCTGAACCCCAATAATACACAAAGAACGGTCTCAGGATCGTTCTTTTTTTGTTATTAAACATTTTTAAGCTGAAAGTAAATAAAAACTATCTTTGCAGAAATTAATATACAGTTAATAAAATGTTTACGCAAAAAATTAAACCTTTTCTATACTTAGGAATTTTCTATCTTATCATTTCGTTGTTGGTAAGAATTGTATTTTTCTTTCATCCGATAACGAATGTAAGTTTTGGATTTTTTGAAGTAATAAAAGTTTTATCCATCGGGCTTGTGAATGATATTTTCGTTTTCATTCTGGCTAGTTCTATTTTAGCGCTTTACTTTTTATTTCTGTCAAACTCAAAATACAATAAACCTTACGGATACATCATTTTCGGGGTTCTTTTGTTGCTTTTCCTGTATATTTTAGTAGTTCCGAATAATATTTTCAAACAATACGGAGGCTCGGTAACAAAGATTGCCTTAATTTTTGTAGGCTTGAAAACCCTTCTTTTTGGCTTGATGCTTTTCTTGCCTTCAAAGAGAATAAAGATTCGTAATACATTATATTTTATTACCATTTTTCTCTATGTTTTATCCATTGTTTTCAATGCAGTAAGCGAATATTTCTTCTATAACGAATTCGGATTGAGATACAATTTCATTGCAGTAGACTATCTTATTTACACCAACGAAGTCATCGGTAATATCATGGAAAGTTATCCTGTTGTTCCGTTGTTTTTAGCCATTTTTGCCGTTACTTTTGGGATTACATGGTTCATCTTTAAAAAAACAAAAGAAGAGCTTCTAACGCTTCCAAATTTCAAACAGAAATTAATTTTACTGGGAACATTTGTTGTATTGGTTGGCGCAAGTTTATTGGTGATTCCGGCGATGATGCAGATAAAATCATCAAACGTCTTTGCTGAAGAAATTGAAGCCAACGGAGTTCCGAAATTCTACTGGGCATTTACCCATAATGAGCTTGATTTTTTTCAGTTCTATTCTCAAATCGATCAAAATCAGGCTGAGAAAAACTTTTTAAGCCAATATCCTCAACAGACTTTAACCAGAAATATCGTCGCTGAGCAGCCTGAACAAAAGAAAAATGTAGTTTTAATCTCTATTGAAAGCTTATCTGCAGATTTTCTTGAACATTACGGAAATACCCAGAAAATAACGCCGTTTTTGGATAGTTTAGCCGATAAATCAATGATGTTTACCAATCTTTATGCAACCGGAAACAGAACGGTTCGCGGGTTGGAAGCTTTAACGCTGTGTATTCCTCCGACAGCCGGGGAAAGCATCATTAAAAGAGAAAATAACAAAAATAAATTCACTACAGGAAGCGTATTTAAATCAAAAGGTTACGATGTGAAATTCTTGTATGGCGGTTACAGTTATTTCGATAACATGCAGGATTTCTTTGCCGGAAACGGATATGGAATTGTAGACCGAAATAATTTTAAACCTGAAGAAATTTCCTTTGCGAATGTTTGGGGTGTTGCTGATGAAGATATGGCAAAAAAAGCCATTCAGACGATGAATGCCGAAGCAAAATCCGGGAAACCATTTTTCAATCACTGGATGACAGTTTCCAACCACAGACCTTTCACCTACCCTGACGGAAGAATTGATATTCCGGGAGATGCAAAATCCAGAGAAGGCGGTGTAAAATATACCGACTACTCCATCAAAAAATTCTTTGAAATGGCTAAAAAACAGGATTGGTATAAAAATACGGTCTTCGTTATTGTTGCCGACCACTGTGCTTCCAGTGCAGGCGGAACAGAATTGCCAATGGATAAATACAGAATTCCTGCGATGATTTTTTCTGAAGGTTTTGTAGAGCCTCAAAAATTCGATAAGCTCATGTCGCAAATCGACTTGATGCCTACCCTTTTCGGATTGCTGAATTTTAATTATCAATCTAAATTTTTAGGACAGGATGTTTTGAAAGACTATTTCCAGCCGAAAGCTTATATTGCCACTTATCAGGATTTAGGTTTTGTAAAAGATGATCATTTAACGATTATTTCACCCGTAAGAAAGGTTAAGCAATACACACTGAAGCAGCAGGAAAGCAAACTGGCTCCAGAATTTAATATTTACTATGACGAAAATGCGGTGAAAAAGCCACAACAAAATTTGGTAGATCAAACAATCTCAGCGTATCAATCGACTTCTTATTGGTTGAAAACAAATAAGCTTAATCGCTAATTAAGTGAGGCACAAAACGGCTCTGGTTATTGGTAATCAAATGAGGACTTTCTCTGATGCCAATGCCAGCGGCTTCTTGTCCGATCACCCAGCTTCCGATAACAGGATAATTTCCATTAAAATTTGGAAGATCAAATAATTGTTGATAAATAAATCCTTCTTTGCCATAATCTCCCGAGTTCTGCTCAATCGGAAAATTATTTTTATGCAAAGTCACATTCGCACCTTCTCTTGAATAGATAGGCTTTTTAGCAAAATCTTTTAAGTGTCTGGGTTCAAAATAAGACTCCAACAAATAAGGATGATTCGGAAACATTTCCCACAGAATTGGCAATATCGCTTTTGAGGAAAGAAGAATTTTCCAGGCTGGTTCAATCCATTGAGAACGGAAACCATTTTTAACTAATTTTTCGGCAAAACCATCATCAATAATCCATTCATAAGGATAAAGTTTAAAGATATATTCCATAACGGAATGATCTGCTGCAATAAATTCCTGAACATCTTCTGCCCAGCCGATATCCTGAATAGGAATAAATTCGGTATCAAAACCCGCTTGTGTGGCACAATCACGAATATATTCAAGATTGGTAACATCTTCGATATTCGTAAGCGATGCAAAATAAATATGATGCGGATTCATATATTTTTTAAGATACTTCCAGTAATCTACCAGTTTTTCATGAATTGAATTGAACTGATCTTTTTGTGGCATAATTTCCTGCAGCCAATACCATTGTATCACCGAAGCTTCATATAAAGACGTTGGTGTATCGGCATTGAATTCGAGTAATTTTAAATTCTCACCATCAAAACCAAAATCAAATCTTCCATAAATTGAAGGATGATCTTCTTCCCAGGTTGTAATGATAAAATTTCTGAATGATTCAGGAATATTAAAACGATACCAGAGGTTTTTCTCAATAATATAATCAACCGCAGCAAGACACATTTGCCACAATTCGGCAGTGGCAGACTCTATGGTATTGATTTCGTTTAAAGAAAACTGATAGTAATGACTTTCATCCCAATATAATCCTTCCAAGGAATGATAACCAAAGCCTAAATTTTCCAGTTTATGCTCCCAATTCTTACGAAGATGTGTTTGTATTCTTTCCATAATTTATGATGATGCGCGGAATCCGCTTCTCCCCAATCCGCCTCTTGATACTTTCCCTTTGTATGTATTTCTGCCGATATTTGATTTTGAACTAATCGCATCACTATAATATCCTGCTTTTTGATAGGAACCATTGTGAAAACCTCCGTAAGGTCTGAAAGCGTGATACCAAAAATATCCCGGCATAAAGCCATGTGTTCTCGTATAAGAAGCTGTGGTATCAGATCTCATATACACTTTTTTCTCATTGGCATATTTGGGTTTTTCCTGAGTGCAAGCAGAAAGAATTCCCGTCACGAAAAGCAATTTTATAGAATTTGATTTTTTCATGATTACTGAACGGTTATAAAAAATTCGTAATCTTTCTTCGTGTGGGCAACATGAGAATTACCTTCTTCATCTTCCACTGTCTGGATAGTATCTCCTAAACTCGGGATGGTATCTCTTTTTACAATTTCTTTAAGCAGAATATTGTCTTTCCAGATTTTATGTTTCGTAATTAATACATCTTCAGAAGCCAAATGTTGTATGGAAAGTTCGGTTTCTACAGCAGCTTTTTTATTGACTGTGCTTACTTCATCTTCTTTAAATTCATTATTACTACATGCTAATAAAGTAAAACCACTTATCAAAAAAAGGCTCCATTTAATTTTTTTCACTTAGTTATATTTTTTTTCAAAAATAATCAATTAGCTTTAATATTAATTTTAAATTTACTTACAAAATTTATTATTATGAAATGGACAGACGACAGAGGTGGTAATGTGGAAGACCGAAGAGGTTCCGGCGGTGGCGGAGGTGCCCTCGTTGGGGGTGGTTTGGGTACCCTTATTATTGCTGCGATTATATTTTTCTTAGGCGGAGACCCTTCTTCTATTCTTTCTTCAGGAGCTGGAAATAACGCTCCCAGAACGGAACAGAGACAACTGACTCCCAATGAGCAGAAAATTGGAGAAATGGTAGACATGATGGGAAAATGGAATATTGAAACCTGGGATAAAATCTTCCAACAAAACGGAATGACCTACAGAGCTCCTAAGATTATTCTTTTTGAAAATACCACCCAATCTGGCTGCGGTATTGCACAATCTGCTATGGGACCATTTTACTGTCCGGCCGACCAGAGTGTATATATGGATATGAGCTTTTTTAATGAACTACAATCCAGATTTGGTGCAAAAGTTACGGAATTTACCATTGCTTATGTATTGGCGCATGAAGTTGGGCATCACGTTCAAACGCTGTTGGGAACTACGCAGGAAGTTGATAATATGAGAAGAAGCGGAAGGTTTTCTGAAGCAAAAATGAATCAGGTTTCTGTTGCGACAGAGCTTCAGGCAGATTTTTTTGCAGGAGTTTGGGCAAAACAAACCGATAGCCGAGAACATATTTTAGAGCCCGGAGACATTCAGTCGGCGATTGAAGCTGCAGAAGCTGTGGGTGATGATAATATTCAAAAAAGATCACAAGGTTATGTGAATCAGGAAAGCTTTACGCATGGTTCTTCTGCACAGCGTAAAGAATGGTTTATGAAGGGCTACAACACAGGTGATATCAAGCAAGGTGATACTTTTAATCAGCTTTTGAGATAACTTAAATTATTTAAAAATCATATAGAAAATCCCTGAAGAGCTGCTTCAGGGATTTTATTTTTATTTTAATTCAATCGGATTGCTGTTATTTTTGGCTTCCTCTTTCACTCGGTCTTCCATTCTTTTTCTGAAATCACCACCATTACCGCCACGGTTTCCTCCGCCACCGCCGCCGGATCTTGGAGGAGCAATTCCACCGCCGCCCATTCGGGTTTGGCTAAATCCACCTCCTTGATTACTCATAAATGAAACCGGATCTGATTTAAATTTTTCCTGTTGCTTTACAAAATCTGTTCTTTTTACTTTAATGGTATTCCCAAACTGATTCATCGAAGGAAAATCTGAAATTTTATAGTTTTTCATTAAATCAAAAGAATATTCTCCCTGAGCGTCTTCTACTTTTACGATCAATCCCGGAAGTCCACCGAATTTATACGGACCGTCCTGATAAGGTAAATCTGTGGTAAACCAAGCCGTCCATTTTCTGCCACCGAAATCAGTTTCTGCTTTTTGTACTTTATAATCACCAATTTTCATCGTTTCAGATAAAATTTTCCAGCTGATCGGGCGATCTTCTTCATATTGATATACATCTCGACCCAATCTATCTTTAAAGAACGTTTTTTGGTTTGCTTTATCTTTTTCAACCGTATAATTGATATTCGATCTTAAACTTTCCATTTGATCTCTGTTGAAACCTCTCGCTCCCCCACTTTGGAAATTCTGCTGCATGATAGAATCTCTTTTAATTCTGTTTTCAGAGTAAAAAAGTGATTTCTCTGCCGAAATATCTAAATATGCATTCTCCGTTTTCACGTCGTTTTTATCTGCTGCATTAGGTTTCATAGTTACCTGATACACAAATCTGTTCGTTTGTGCAAAAATGGTCTGCATGAACAGCCCCAAAACAATAATTCCTATTTTTTTCATTTTATGTATAAATCTTGTTATTTTAGTTCAATGGGATTTTGGCTGATTTCACTGTTGAAAGCCGCCTGAGCTCCTAAATTGGCATTTGGCATTTGCATCATTCCATCACCTTCATTTCCTGGGGGCATTCCCATTCCGTTAGGAGGCCCATTTCCTCTCATACCGCCACCGCGTTTTCCTCCCCGATCACTTGAAGAGAAAGCTTTTCTGTTACTTTTTGCTTCCAACTCTAAAGCGGCTATATCTCCTTTAAAATCAATTCTTGTGCTTACTTTTGCCTCAGAATTCACCGGCTCTTCAAAGGCGTTTTTAATCATGATTTTTTTAATTAAATCAAATTTATAATCTCCTTTATCATCTTCCAGTTTCACAATCAATCCCGGTAAACCAGAAAATTTATACGGGCCGTCAGAAATAGGAATATCTTTTGTAAACCAAGCCGTCCAGATTCTTCCTCCGAAAATTGCGGTTGCTTTTTGAGACTGATATCCATTCTGCTTTTGAATATCATTCGTCACTTCCCATTTTATCGGTCTATCTTCCTGATAATAAATTTGTTTATTAAACACTTTCTCATGATAATACACTTTTTGATCTGCAATATTTTTGGTAATATAATAATCAAAAAATGTGTGCTCCAAGTCTTTTTTAGCTCCTTGCTTTGAAAGTTCTTTCTTCTCTTTTTTATTTTCTTTTTCTTCAGGTTTAAAAGAAGCAAAGAGAGAATCTTTAATTAATTTATTTTCACTAATAAATAATGATCGATTTTCTTTAACATCCAGAAATGTTTTTTCACTCTTCAAACTCACCAGATTAATCGAATCCGGATTCACCGAAGTCTCATAGACGAATCTTGTGGTTTGCCCATAAACCGCCGTCACCAAAAGCAACGCAAAAAAGAAATGTAGCTTTTTTTTCATTTATACTTTATAGATAAAAATTGTAATTCAAAGTTAAATCAAAAACAGAATCACAATATTTACAAAAAAGAATTTATAGAATTTTTAACACTCATAAACTTATCTGAACGTAAAATCGTTAAAATAGACATCATCGATTTGAGATTGC
Organism: Chryseobacterium sp. UBA6632; assembly: GCA_002455915.1. Taxonomy (GTDB): domain Bacteria; phylum Bacteroidota; class Bacteroidia; order Flavobacteriales; family Weeksellaceae; genus Chryseobacterium. The sequence continues at coordinate 11,201 of DKLU01000242.1, read as the reverse complement.
GGAAATTAGTTTGTATTTTTGCATCATTAAATCATTCTAAATAAATACAATGATAAAAGTATCAGATCAAGCAAAAGTAAAAGCAATCCAGCTGATGACAGAGGATGGCTTCAACGCTGCTGAAGATTATATAAGAGTTGGAGTAAAAAGCGGAGGATGTTCTGGTTTAGAATATGTTTTGGGATTTGACAATAAAAAGTCTGATGCAGATCAGATTTTTGAAGATAACGATATCAAAATTGTTGTAGATAAAAAATCCATCCTTTATTTAGCAGGAACAACTCTTGAATATTCAGGAGGTTTGAACGGAAAAGGGTTTGTTTTTAACAATCCTAACGCATCCAGAACATGTGGGTGTGGAGAAAGTTTTTCTTTGTAAGAAAAAGACATTAGAAGCTAAATATCAGATGATAAATTTGGTATTTAGCTTCTGAAATCTTAAAAAAAAATAATGAGCAAATATACAGAGGACGATTTACGCGTCGACTTAGAAAATAAAAAATATGAATTCGGTTGGGAAACCAAAATCGATTACGAAGATTTCCCGACGGGTTTAAATGAAGATATCGTCCGTGCGATTTCTGCAAAAAAAGAAGAGCCGGAATGGATGACAGAATGGCGTTTGGAATCTTTCAGAATTTGGCTGAAAATGGTGGAGCCGGAATGGGCAAACATTAAATACGAAAAGCCAGATTTTCAAGCGATTAAATATTACGCTGCGCCAAAAGCAAAACCGGAACTGGAAAGTTTAGACGAAGTTGATCCTGAATTATTGAAAACTTTTGAGAAATTAGGAATCAATATCGAGGAACAAAAAAGACTTTCAGGAGTTGCGGTAGATATCGTAATTGATTCAGTTTCTGTAAAAACAACTTTTCAGGAAACTTTGATGGAAAAAGGAATTATTTTCTGTTCTATCTCTGAAGCGATTAAAAATCATCCTGATTTGGTAAGAAAATATCTTGGAAAAGTAGTTCCAAGAGGAGATAATTTTTATTCAGCATTGAATTCCGCAGTTTTCTCTGACGGAAGTTTCTGCTATATTCCAAAAGGGGTAAAATGTCCAATGGAATTATCTACGTATTTCCGTATCAATCAAGCAGGAACAGGTCAGTTTGAAAGAACGCTTGTAATTGCAGATGAAGGAAGTTATGTATCTTATTTGGAAGGGTGTACAGCACCATCAAGAGATGAAAACCAGCTTCACGCAGCAGTTGTTGAGTTGATCGCAATGGATAATGCTGAAATTAAATATTCAACCGTTCAGAACTGGTATCCTGGAAATGAAGAAGGAAAAGGTGGAGTTTTCAATTTTGTAACGAAAAGAGGACTTTGCGAAAAGAATGCAAAAATCTCTTGGACTCAGGTTGAAACAGGTTCTGCTGTAACTTGGAAATATCCTTCTTGTATTTTGAAAGGTGACAACTCAATCGGTGAGTTCTACTCCATTGCCGTGACGAATAATCATCAATATGCAGATACAGGAACAAAGATGATTCACCTCGGAAAAAATACGAAATCTACGATTATTTCTAAAGGTATTTCTGCAGGAAAATCTCAGAATTCTTACAGAGGTTTGGTAAAAGTAATGCCAACTGCAAAAGGAGCGAGAAACTTCTCGCAGTGTGATTCTTTGTTGATGGGTAACGAATGTGGGGCTCACACTTTCCCTTACATAGAAATTAAAGATCCGACAGCTCAATTGGAGCACGAAGCTACGACTTCAAAAATTGGAGAAGATCAGATTTTCTATTGTAACCAAAGAGGAATCGATACAGAAAGAGCAATTGCTTTGATTGTAAACGGGTTCAGCAAAGAGGTTTTAAATAAACTTCCTATGGAATTTGCTATTGAAGCTCAAAAGTTATTGGAGATTTCTTTGGAAGGTTCAGTAGGATAATTTTTTTTTAACATTAAGAAATTAAGTTTTTATTCTCTTAAATTCTTAACGTTTAAATATTAAGGAATTGATAAATCAATTCTTTTGAAGAAAATTGATATGACAAAAACACAAATAACACAGCTTTCTTATGACGTCATAGGATGTGCAATCAAGGTTCATAGAGAATTAGGTCCTGGTTTGCTGGAAAGTGTTTATGAAATGTGTTTAGCATATGAATTAAAAGAAAAAGGATTTTTAGTTAATCAACAACTGAGTACCAAAATCAATTATGGAAAAATTGAGATTGAAACTCCGCTAAAAGTTGATTTGTTAGTGAATGAAACAATTATTATAGAAATCAAGACGGTAGAAAGTATATTACCTGTTCATCAAGCTCAATTGATGACTTATATGAAAATTTTGAAGAAGCCTCAAGGTCTTTTGATTAATTTTTACACAGATAATATTACAAAATCTATGATTCCTCTAGTAAATGAATATTTCACAAAGCTTCCTGAGTAATTATAAAGCAGGAATAAACTTAAAAATCTTAATTTAAATCAATTTATTGATTTGCTTAAAATAAATCATACATTAGAATTTTGCTTAAATTCTTAATGTTTAAATAAAAAAGTAACCCACTTTAAAGGGTATAAAAGTTTTAGGATGAATTACAAAAGCTTTTTCTTATTGTTTGCTTTAAAAGGCAGCCTTCTTTTATCACAAAAGGTAAAAGTGGGGATATGGGAAAGGTTTGATGTTAATTCACTTCCGAAAAATAATGTTTATACAAACACAAAAGAAAGCATTAATGCTAAAGATGATGATGGAAACGGTTATGTAGACGATATTCACGGAATTAGCTTTAATGAGTTTGAAAGATTGGTTCCGGAAACATTTGTGGCCAACGAAGGAAATCAGGATGATTATGATCATGGAACGGCAATCGCCTCGGTAATTCTTCAGCAAAACCCAAATGTAGAATTATACGGAGTGGGCTTTGTTTACACAACGGAAAGACTTGAGAAATCAGGTTTGCTACAACTTTCGGTTGAAGAAAGAATAAAACAGTTGCCACAGGAGCTGGAAAGAATGGATCAGTTTATTCAACAATCTATTGATTATTTTAGTAAAAATAAAGTACAGCTTGTGAACATCAGTTTTGGGCAGATCCTTGAAGGAATTATAGAAAAGAATCCTAATTTTGGAAAAAATTTGGAAGAACGAACTCAAAATTCCCAAAAGTGGATCAACAGTTTCAAAAACTCTTTAGAAAAGAATTTTAAGAAACATCCCGAAATAACGTTTGTTGTAGCTTGCGGAAATGACGGAAAAAATATAGAAACATCTCAGGATGTGCCTGCCAATATTGTGCTGCCCAACGTAATTGTGATCGGCGGTCTTGATAAAGATCTGAAACAAAGAGCAGACTTTTCCAACGAAGGAAAAAACATAGACGTCTATGCTCCTTCTGAAGATATTGCCGTAACAATGGCACTTAATAAAAAAGAAACGGTTTCCGGAGTGTCTGTAGCGGCACCTTATATTACCGGGAAACTTTCAAAACTTATTGTAAAAAATAAGGTAAATAAACAGAATGTGAAGAAGATCTTGGAAAAAGAGACTTCTGATCATTAAAGAATTGAAGTGAAACATAGACGCATTGAAGGTTTAGCTTTGCGATAATTTTATATAAATTAAAATGTTAGAGATAAAAAACTTGCACGCCAAAATTGAAGATGGCGCAGAAATTTTAAAAGGAATCAATCTTGAAATAAAACCGGGTGAAGTTCATGCTATCATGGGGCCGAACGGAGCCGGAAAATCTACTCTTTCTTCTGTAATCGCGGGGAAAGAAGATTATGAAGTAACAGACGGAGAAATCATTTTCAGAGGTGAAGATATCATCGAAGATGCTCCTGAAGACAGAGCGCACAAAGGTATTTTCTTATCTTTCCAGTATCCGGTAGAGATTCCGGGGGTTTCTGTAACTAACTTCATCAAAGCAGCGATGAACGAAAACAGAAAAGCAAACGGTTTGGAAGATATGCCTGCAAAAGAAATGTTGGCTTTAATCCGCGAAAAATCTGAGCAATTGGGTATTAAAAAAGATTTCCTTTCAAGATCATTGAACGAAGGTTTTTCGGGAGGTGAAAAGAAAAGAAACGAGATCTTCCAGATGATGATGCTTGATCCGAAATTGGCTATTCTTGATGAAACAGATTCTGGATTAGACATTGATGCTCTAAGAATCGTTGCAGACGGTGTAAATGCATTTAAAAATGAAGGAAATGCAGTTCTTTTGATTACTCACTATCAGAGATTGCTCAATTATATTCAACCTGACTTCGTTCACGTTTTAGCAAACGGAAAAATCATCAAAACTGGTGACAAATCTCTTGCTTTAGAGCTTGAAGAAAAAGGGTACGACTGGCTTCTTAATTAATTACAAAATTAAGATATTCAGAGATTTAGATATTATTTAAATTTCAACCTTGAAAATTTCGTTCTTCGGAATGATAGATTTCAGCCAAACAAAAAAGAAAAAATGGTGCAAACCACAGATATACCAGTAATGGCATTACAACAACAGATTATTGAAAACCATAACGAATTTTTGGAGAGTCTTCGTCACAGATTTCTGGATGATGATAGAAAAGCTGCTCTTCAAAGATTTGAAAACGTTGGTTTTCCTACCAAAAAAGACGAAGAATATAAATATACCAACTTAAAGGAGATTACTGAAAAAGGATATAATTTTTTCCCGAAAGAAAGTCACAACATCACCAAAGAGCAGTTGGATCAGTTGCATTTAGGTGAAGAAAATTTTGACTGGATTACTTTTGTGAACGGTAAACTTCATAAAGAATTATCAAAAGTTTCGATTGAAAATGTTGAATTTCTTTCATTTAATTATGCATTAAATGACGAGAAACACAGAGATATTTTCGAAAAATATTTCAATACAATTGCTGCAGACAAATCAGCTTTCACGAATTTGAATCAGGCTTATTGTAAGTATGGTTTCTTTTTGAAAGTTCCTAAAAATGTTGTGATTGAAAAGCCAATTCACATCTTCTATATTTCTCAAAATCAAGAAGAAAACACGTTCTACAACACGAGAAATTTATTAATCGTAGAAGAAGGTGCAAAAGTGGAAATCATTGAAAGTCACCACAATTTTGACAATACTTATGTCTTAACCAATTCTGTGACTGAAATTTTCACGTATCCCAATGCAAAAGCAGATTGGCATAAATTACAGAACGATAACGATACTTCTTATTTAATTGATAATACTTTTGCAAAACAGGAAAAAGACAGTTTAACGACTGTGAATACATTCTCTTTCGGAGGTAAATTGGTGAGAAATAACTTAGATTTCATTCAAAACGGATCGAATATCAATTCATTCATGAACGGAATCACGATCATCGGGAAAGATCAGTTGGTAGATCACCACACGGCGGTTCACCACAACCAGCCGAACTGTGAAAGTTATCAGAACTACAAAGGTATTTTCAGTGGAAAATCTCACGGGGTTTTCAACGGAAAAGTATTTGTAGATAAAATTGCTCAGAAAACGAATGCTTATCAGCAAAATAACAACGTTTTATTAAGCGAAGGCGCAACGATTGATACAAAACCTCAGTTGGAGATTTTTGCAGACGATGTGAAGTGTTCTCACGGTTGTACAGTTGGGCAATTGAACGAAGATGCATTATTCTATTTAAGAGCAAGAGGTATTTCTAAAAAGGAAGCTCAGGCATTGCTTTTATACGCTTTCGCAAACGATGCGATGCAGAATATCGATATTGAGCCTTTAAAAGAAAAAATTTCAAAGCTTTTGGCAGAGAAACTTGAAGTAGATATAGAGTTCTAACAATATATAATTGATAATAAAAAAGCACTTCTTTTGAGGTGCTTTTTGTTTTTACAACCATCTTGATATTTTTAACGCTAAAGGTCGCTAGGATTTTTTTGAAATGATTGAGGATATTTTTTGTTTGCAAAGGCGTTTTACTCAGCGAATGATAGCGGAAAATAGGATAACAAGCTTAAATTTTTGAACACAGAGGTCACTGAGTTTTTTTTACTGCTAAAATGTTTTTGGTTTCACAAAGCCGTTTCACTTATAAAAGCGTGATAAAAATCAATCGTGTTATTTATTAAAATATTTGTGCTATTTGTGTTTAGAAAATATTTAAGTTTTGGCTAAAGCCAAGATTCCCACACATAAAAAAAGCGGACTAAAGTCCGCTGCTATTGATATATTAATATTTTCAATTTACTATTTAAAATTATTGAGCTTATACTTAAATAATTACTTTTTCAACCACCATTGGCTGTCTTTTCTATCAGAACGTTTTACACCGTTGTTCAAAGTATAGGCTAAACCAACGCCAAGCGTTTGTTTAAGCTGCGTTTTCTGGATCTGATTATGATCGTACAAAACATCAACCGTAATATTGGAAGAAATGAATCTGTTGACCTTTAAATTCAGCACCATTCCGTATGCCAGCACTAATCTATCAGGATGATCCAAATAATTAGAGAAAACAGAAGCTGTATTCGTCATGTTTACATTTTCCATGATTTTTAATTTATAGGAAGCCGTTCCCAGGAAACCGAACTGCAATAGGGAAGTATCTCCGTCAGCCTTTAAACCATAGCTTCCTGCTGTTTGAAGGTCTTTATCCAATACAAACGTCCATCTGGCGTTGGTAGGTCGTAAAGAGACGTTAATATTATCATTTGGTCTGTACGTAATACCGAGACCGAGATTCAGATATCCCGGAGCCATAAAATTGGATAGTTTTTTAGCAGCCGGATTGTTACCATCTTCATATCCTACCGCAAACTGAGACTGAAAACCCGCTCCCGCAGAAAGATACCAGCTCTTTGCAATTTTTCTACCGTAGTTGGTAGATACGTTGATAACATCCTGAGTTTTTCTTACCCCAATTCCTTTCGTATCATTTTGACCATAATTTAAAAGGATAATATTTTCCCAAAGATCTTTGTCGTTTTCATAGGTGATATTATAATCAATCGCAGCAAGCCAACCCACGTTGTTTGCTCCACCCCCTACCCAATTCGAGAAGGCAGCCTGATTAATCATTACTGATTGTTTTCCTAAAACCGACCAATGTTTTATTGTATCAATTTTTACAGATCCGGTATCAATGATTACCACCTGAGCACTGGCAAAAATTCCCAACGCAAGGGAAAGAATAAATAAAAACTTCTTCATAAGACTAAAAGATTATCAATTACAAAAGTATAAATATAATTTTTGTTTGAAAGAAAGAACAACTACTGTAAATATTAAATTATTAGTAAACTTTTCTTTAACCAGCTAAAAACAAGCCACTTTAGTCAATCTGAATGCCAAAATATTGATTAAAAATTTAAAACTAATGAAAATCATTACCTTTTGTCTGAAAATAAAATTTCGTAAAGGAAATTCATCGCCAAATTTTCCGAAATTTATCATTGGCTTTTGATTTGTGATCTTCTAAGCCAATATATAAACTATGTTTAAAAATATAATATCCAAAAAAGCGATCCTCAACCCGGTGCTTATGTTAGCAGCGATGTGGTTCGGGTATTTTCTGCAGACGCAGGGCTTTTTTGATAGTTGTTTCGGAGCCATCATTCCTTTAGTTCCTGAAGGCTTGCTGGGCATCGTCACTTCTCCCCTTTTACACGGAAATTTAGATCATATCATCGGAAATTCTATCCCGATTGCAGCGTTAATGTTTCTGCTTTACCAGTTTTATCCTTTAGTGGCCAATAAGGTATTTATTCTCGGCTGGCTGGCAACAGGTTTATTGGTTTGGATGCTTCCGCCTATTGATATTCATACCGGAGAATATATGTATACGTGTACCATCGGAGCCAGTGGCGTGGTCTACGTTTTAGCCTTTTTCCTTTTTTTTAGTGGTGTTTTTAAGTGGAATATGAAACTTCTTACCATTTCGTTACTTGTCGTTTTATATTACGGAAGTTTGGTTTGGGGAATGTTTCCTGAAGAACTTTTCTATAATTTACAGGAACCAAGTAAAATTTCATGGCAGGCTCACCTTTCGGGTGCAGTCGTGGGAAGTATTCTTGCTTTTATGTTTAAAAATGTAGGTGATAAAAAGAAAAAATACATCTGGGAATTTCCTAATTATTATAGCGAAAGAGACGATAAACTTTGGCAGGAATACAAGGAAAATCATCCGGAAGATTTTATGGAATTACCTTACAAAAAACGAGACGATATTTGGGATCATTTGGAAGAATTGAGAAGAAAATAAAACTAAATTGCTACATTTGTTAAAAACAGAACACAAATGTATTCCGAAGAACATCTTTATTCCATCGCCTTGCGAGAATGCAATCTTATTGGTGATATTAATTTCTATAAACTTCTAAACACCTTCAAAAGTGCAAAAGAAGTCTGGGATCATGCTAAAAAAGAATACAGCAAAGTAGACGGCATCGGCAGAAAAACCGTTTCCGATATCGGAAATCCTAAACATCTGAAATTTGCAGAAAAGGAATTAGAATTTTGCGAAAAGAATAATATCCAAATCAATCTTCGACACCTTGGAAATCTTCCGAATTTGCTTAAAGAATGCGATGATGCACCCGCAATTCTCTATCAAAAAGGAAATTTTGATGATACCGTAACCGCGGTAAGCATTGTAGGTACAAGAAATATTACGCCTTACGGAAAACAATTCATAGATGATTTTTTTGAAGAAACACAACATTCAAACTTCATATCTATAAGCGGTTTGGCATTGGGAGCCGACAAAGAGGTTCACGAACAATCTCTTCATTATCAAATTCCTACAACCGGAGTTTTAGCGCATGGCTTCCATACTTTTTATCCTTCAAAAAATAAAAAACTGGCAGAAAAAATGCTCGAAAACGGAGGTGCTTTATTCACCGAATTCAATTCATCTCAAAAACCGGATCGTGAAAATTTCATTCAACGAAATAGAATTGTGGCAGGCATTTCTCCGGCAACCATTGTTGTAGAAACTGCATTTGGAGGGGGTTCCATCAGCACAGCAACGTTTGCAAACAATTATAACAGAGAAGTTTTTGCCCTTCCCGGAAAAATAACGGATAAATATAGTCAAGGCTGCAATCAATTGATCTATCAAAATAAAGCGACTGCCATTTCAACGATCAAAGATTTAGTCGATTCTTTGGGATTTAATAAACCTAAAGATAAAATAGAAGAATTATTTCCTCGAAGCGAAATAACCATTCAATTCACTGAAAATCAAAAATTAATATATACCACTATTGCATCTAATCCTCAGATCAGTTTAGACGATTTGGCGGAGAAAATTTCAATGCCTTCTCACAAAATTTTACCGATAATTTTGGAGTTGGAACTTTTGGGGAAAGTAAAATCATTTTCCGGGAGGCAATTTGCAGCAATTTGACAATTAACGATTTCTTAATATTGCATTATTTGAGAGATAACTTTTAATTTTTAATAAAATTTGTATAAAAATTATCAATTTAATAATATTTCGAAACATTATTATTAAATTTTTAATAAAGTTTAAATAAGGTATTGTGAATTTTGAAAAAAAAATTAAATTTGTTGACAATAATATTCAACCCTAATATATGGAACAATATAATATTGACCAGAAAATACAAGAGTTTATTGCAAAAATTGAGGCAAAAAACCCGAACGAACCGGAATTTTTACAGGCCGTAAAAGAAGTTGCCGTTACCGTAATTCCGTTCATCATGACAAGAAAGGAATATACCGGCATGAAGCTTCTTGAGAGAATGGCTGAAGCTGAAAGAATTATTATTTTCAGAGTTCCATGGGTTGACGATAAAGGAGAGATCCAGGTAAACAGAGGTTTCAGAATTCAGATGAACTCTGCCATTGGACCTTACAAAGGAGGAATTCGTTTCCATCCTACGGTAAACCTTTCAGTTCTTAAATTCTTAGCATTCGAGCAGGTGTTTAAAAACTCGTTGACTACGCTACCGATGGGTGGTGGTAAAGGAGGTTCAGACTTCGATCCGCAAGGTAAATCTGATATGGAAGTAATGCGTTTTTGCCAGGCTTTTATGACGGAACTATGCAAGCACGTAGGTCCTGAAACAGACGTTCCTGCAGGAGATATCGGTGTTGGAGCAAGAGAAATCGGATATTTATTCGGGCAATACAAGAAAATCAGAAATGAATTTACGGGAGTTCTTACAGGAAAAGGATTGGCGTACGGAGGTTCATTAATTCGTCCTGAAGCTACTGGCTACGGAGTTGTTTACTTCGCTGAGCAGATGCTTAAAACAATCGGACAAACATTCAAAGATAAAACAGTAACTGTTTCAGGTTTCGGAAACGTAGCTTGGGGAGTTATTAAGAAAGTATCTGAGCTTGGCGGTAAAGTGGTAACACTTTCTGGACCAGACGGATATGTTTACGATAAAGATGGTATCGATGGTGAAAAAATCGATTATTTATTAGAGCTTAGAGCTTCTGGAAACAACAGAGCAGAAGATTATGCTAAAAAATATCCATCTGCAGAATTCCATGCTGGAAAACGCCCTTGGGAAGTGAAGTGTGATGTTGCCATCCCTTCTGCAACTCAAAATGAGCTTGATCTTGAAGATGCTAAAATCTTGGTAGAAAACGGATGTGTTTGTGTAACTGAAGCTGCAAATATGCCTTCAACTTTAGATGCCATCAACTATTTCCTAGACAACAAAGTATTATTCTCTCCAGGAAAAGCGTCTAACGCAGGTGGTGTAGCTACTTCAGGTCTTGAAATGACACAAAACTCTATCCGTCTGAACTGGACTTCTGAGGAAGTTGACGCAAGATTGAAAGAGATCATGATCGGAATTCACAAAGCATGCAGAGACTACGGAAAAGAGGAAGATGGCTATGTAAACTACGTAAAAGGCGCCAATATCGCCGGATTCGTGAAAGTTGCAGAAGCAATGTTAGCTCAAGGAGTCGTATAAAAATACAAAGGTTGGGAAATCTCCCGACCTTTTTTGATACAGCCTGTTCCCGGGATTTACAAATGGGATAAAAGTAAAAAGTGAAAGGAAAAAGCGTTGATTATTCAACGCTTTTTTTATTTTTTAGACCTTTTGAAAAAGTTTAATCTAATCTGGAAAAACAAATTTTTTACGCCAATTAGTTATTTCTAAATTATGTTTAAATGTTTCAAGCTTAAAATTGAAAATATTTTAAATTAAATTTTACAAAACTAAGATTATCAAACACTTATAAATTTAATTCAAATAAAAAAAATAAATTACATTTACATTAAAACAC
>DKLU01000365.1:4868-5152 GCA_002455915.1 Chryseobacterium sp. UBA6632 | reverse complement strand
AAATCTGAGGTTGATTTTTTTTCAAAAACGATTTCATATCAATATCAATTGATAGATGAAAAAGGAAATGTTCTAAGAGAAGAATTTGTTCCGCATCATCTTAATTTTCCGCACAACTACAAGGAATTTATAATTTTTGATGAGTGGAATAATAAAAATTTTCCTGAAAATTATTTAAACAATAAAATTCTTTACAACAAGCTGAATACCTTCTCTCCTGAGAAAATTTCAGTGTTGAAAAAACATACGCATTTATTCCGAATTGAAGCGCCGATTTATAATCC
>DKLU01000365.1:0-4742 GCA_002455915.1 Chryseobacterium sp. UBA6632 | reverse complement strand
ATCGTTTTGTTTGGAAACACGGCTTCTTTAGGAAATTGGGATTACGAAAAAGCGATCCATTTATCTCAGACCGATTTTGGAATTTGGGAAACTTCGCTTGAAATTCCTGAGAACGAAATTATTCAATATAAATATTGTCTTTACGATATCGAAAAAGGTAAAGTAATCGATGTTGAAACTGGAGAAAACCGTTTTGCTTTGCCGAATCAGGCTAAGGATGTTTTGCAGATTGTTTCGAATCATTATTTTAAATTCAAATTATATCAGATGTATCACGATGCGGGAGTTGCCGTTCCTATTTTTTCTTTGAGAACGGAAGACGGTTTCGGTGTAGGAGAATTTTCTGATATGAAAAAATTGGCAGATTGGACGGATGAAACCAATTTGGGAATCATTCAAATTTTACCAATCAACGATACAACGGCTAATTATACATGGACGGATTCTTATCCTTACGCCGCGGTTTCTGTTTACGCTTTGCATCCGCAATATATTTCTCTTGAAAATCTTGATTTTAAATTACCTAAAGATTTAGTTGAAGAATATAAAGCTGAAAAATCGGAATTAAATTCATTAGAATTAATCGATTACGAAAAGATGATTTCCGGAAAATGGAAATATCTGAAAGCGGTTTTTAATGAAGGTAAAGAGAAAATTTATAAAGATAGAAACTTTAAAAAGTTCATAAAAGACAACGAAAGTTGGTTGCTTCCATATTCTGCGTTTTGTGTTTTGAGAGATAAATACAAAACTCCGAATTTCAATGAATGGAAGACGCACAAAAAATATATCGCAGGAAAAATTACTCCGTTTTTTACCGCGAAAAGTAAAGATTACGATGCTTCAATGCTTCATGCCTGGGTACAATATCAACTTCATAAGCAGTTGAAAGATGCGATTGATTATACCCATAGTTTAGGCGTTTCTGTAAAAGGAGATTTGCCAATCGGAATTTACAGATATTCGGTAGAAGCATGGACAGAACCTGAATTATTCGGAATGGATTTCCAAGCCGGAGCACCACCAGATCAGTTTACAGAATTGGGACAAAACTGGGAATTTCCAACATACAATTGGGAAGCGATGAAGGCCGACGATTATAAGTGGTGGAAAAACAGATTCAAAGCTTTGGAACAGTATTTTGATGCGATGAGAATCGATCATATTTTAGGATTTTTCAGAATCTGGAGAATGCCGATTTCTGCTACACAAGGTATTTTGGGATATTTTTATCCTGCGGTTCCGATTACTTTGGAGGAATTCAACGCTTGGCATATTCCTTTTAATTTTGACAGATACTGCAAGCCGTTTATCAACGACCAGATTCTTTGGAAATATTTTGGTGAAAATAGTGGAAAAGCACTTGAATTTATCAACAATAATAATGACGGAACGTATTCATTTAAGGATGAATTTAATACTCAGCGAAAATTAGCAGATTTCTTCAAAAAAAATCCAAGAGGTTCAATAGAAGAACAATTAATTTCACTTTGCGCCAATGTTTTATTTTTAATTGAAGAAAAAAACGGGCAAATTGTGTATCATCCGAGATTTAATGTTTACAACACAGATTCTTACAAATATCTTTCGGATTGGGAAAAAAAGGCAATCTATGATTTGTATCACGATTATTTCTTCAAGAGACAGGATGGTCTTTGGTACGAAAAGGCAATGGAAAAACTTCCAATGATCTTGAATGCTACGGAAATGTTGATTTGTGGAGAAGATCTTGGTCTGGTTCCGGATTGTGTTCCTGTGGTGATGGATGAATTGGCGATTATTGCATTGAAAGTTCAAAGAATGCCATCAGATAATATTCCGTTTTATAATCCGAAAAATGCAAGTTATCTGAATGTGGTGACAGCTTCTTCACACGACAGCTCGACTTTAAGACAATGGTGGAAAGAAGATCCGGCTTTAACGCAGAAATATTTTAATCAACAATTGGTTCAGTACGGAAAAGCACCCGATGAATTAGATGAAAATCTGGCAGAAATTATTATGAAGCAGCATCTTTACAATGATTCGATGTTGGCAATTTTCCCGATTCAGGAGTTTTTGACAACGGATGAAGAGCTTAAAAATCCGAAAATGGATAACGAGAGAATCAATAATCCGGCGGTTTTCCCGCATTATTGGAGATACAGAATGCATTTGAATTTAGAAGATCTAAAAACGCAGACCAATTTCAATCAAAAAATTGCAAACTGGGTAAAAGATAGCGGAAGAGCATAAATTTAACATTTGATTATCAATTACTTGACAATAAATTAAAAGAAGTTTTATCGAAAGATTTAACTTCTTTTTTTTATTTATATCCAAAAGATAGAATAAAGATATTCTACTATATATTAACCAATTAACGACTATAAAATGAAAAAAATATTAATCGGTTTTGCTTTGAGTATGGCGACTTTATCGTTTGCTCAGCAGTATCCAAACAATGGCTGGGATGATGACGGATATTATCAGAATGACAATGGATATTACAGCGATCAGGATGACCAGAATTATTTCCCGGATGATTATTATTACAATTATCCTCAGGATTATTACCCAAGCAATTACTACCAAAGTAATTATAACGACTACAGGAACAGTATTGTAAACGTAAACTGGAATGTATTCTTTACACAAAACAGATTATCTCGTTGGCAGATTGATCAGATTCTACAATTAAATAATCTGTATGTAAACTTCTCTACGTGGAATAATTTCTACAGATATAATCCAGACAGATGGTATTATGACAGATTTTATGCACTGGAAAGAATCATGGGACCGAGAGTTTTCGTTGTTTTTCAGAACAATTATTACAGAGGATACAGCAGCCCAATTGTTTACTTCCAAAATTACAGAAGAACGCATTACGCTTCGATCTGCAGACCAATGCCTCGTTACAGAAATGTGAATATTAATATTTACAGAGTCGACAGAGCGAAATTCCGCAGAATGGATAATCCAACGATTAATATTGTGAGAAATAATACGTATTCCGGAGGATTTAGAAATCAGTCGAATAACAGAAATAATAATTCTGGCGGTTTCAGAAACGACAATGTTAGAAATAACAGCGGTTTCAGAAATAACAACGATAATGCGGTAAGAAATAATAATGGAGGCTTCCGAGGAAATAGAAACAATGACGGTTTCAGAAGTGAAAGAGCTGACAACAACAATGGTTTCAGAGGAAATAATGGAGGATTCCGTGGTGAAAATAATGAAGCAAGAAGAGAGAAGCCGAAAAGAAATGATAACAATGGTTTCCGTGGAAACAGCAATAACGGTGGATTTAGACAAAGAAGTGAAAATGCTGCTCCAAGACAGGAAAACCGAGGAAATGGAAACGAGAACCGCGGAGGATTCAGAAACAAATTAGCGAATAATTAATTTTCATATATTATATTTAAGTGGTGTGAAGGGCAGGTCATTTTTGGTCTGTCCTTTTTTTGTTTTAAAAATTAAAATATTGATATTTAAATTTAACATTTTTTATGAATATTATCATTTAACTTTAGTTTTAACTAATAATCAAAAAGATGTATAACAATTAATTAAAAATTTAAAAAAGATGAAAAAGTTAATTTTAGCAATAGCATTTATTGGAATGGGAAGTTTTGCAATGGCACAAACTACAACTCTACAGGATAAAGACGCCAAAAGAGCGGAATTTCAACAAAAAAGACAACAAAAAGAGCAGGAGCATTTGGCTCAGATGCAGAAAGAATTAAATTTAAATCAATCTCAGGTAGCGCAGATTAAAGCTCTTCATGAAAAAAGAAAAGATGATATGAAGGCTGATTTTGCTAAAAATAAAGAAGCAAGACAGGCTAAAATGGAAGAAATAAAAGCTAAAAGAGCGCAGATGGATGCTGATATGAAGAAAATCTTAACGCCGACGCAGTACGATAAATGGCAGGCAGACAGAAAAGCGAAGATGGAAGCAAGAAAGGTGGCAATGAAAGACAAAGGAATGAAGGGAGGAAAAATGATGAGGAAACACATGGAGACGGCAGCTCCGCAAGCGAATTAATAGCTTATTTTTTTGATTTTTTAATGTTGAAAGAGCAGATGATTTCCTGCTCTTTTTGTATTAATTTTCATTAAATCTTTTGATTTCGGGCTTTTATTCCCTAATTTTGACTATAAATTTATTACTTATGATTAGCGAGAAAATTGCAAAATTAATTAACGAACAAATAGCTCACGAACAATACGCTGCACAATATTATCTTTCTATGTCTGCATGGTTTTCTGCAAAAGATCTTGACGGAATTGCCAATTATTTCAGAGTGCAAAGCAAAGAAGAATTGATGCACGCAGATAAAATGTTTGATTATTTAAATGATGTAGGAGGCGAAATTATCATCGGGGAAATTGCAAAGCCACCGCATGAATTCATGGGGGCAATCGATATTTTTGAGAAGGCTTTGGAACATGAGAAAAAAGTAACAAAAAGTATTTTCAACATCGTAAAAAATGCGAACGAGGAAGGTGATTTTGCAACAACTTCTTTCTTACAATGGTTCATCAACGAGCAAGTAGAAGAAGAAGCAAGCGCATCTCAGTATGTAACTAAAATCAAAATGGTAAGCGATAATCCATCGGCTTTATATCTTTTTGATCAGGAATTGGCGCAGAGAGTTTTTACTCCGGATCCAACAGCTTAATTTAATTTTTTATTGTTAAGATATAATTTCGGCGGTGGCAAAGCCACCGCCGAAACTTTTTAATCCTCTATT
>DKLU01000360.1 GCA_002455915.1 Chryseobacterium sp. UBA6632 | reverse complement strand
CTATCAACTATCAACTATCAACTAAAACCCCGTTTCCGTAGAAGGTTTTATTTTTCTGAGTTTTTTAAGAATATCTTTAATAGCACCATTCGTTCCGATTTTCACAGAATTGGTTGTAGAGCCCAGAAGACGCATATTTTTGCGATAAGTATCGTAGTCGGTTTCGGTTAAAAGATTTCCTTCAGCATCAAAAAGTTTCATGCTTACCACAACTTGGTTAGAGAAAACATACTTTCCGAGACCTACTTTAAAATACTTTACTTTAGGAACAATAACGAAATCTGCTTCGTTGTTGATGCTGTAATCGGTGATGGTTTTTTTATCAATACTATCAAACGAAACCTGAGTTTCCGTTTTGATCATTCTGTTTTTTCGTTCGCTAAGATTGTCTGAAACAGCACTGAAAAACGCATGATTGGTAGGTTCCTTTATTTCCTCAATATCGGGTTCTACCTCGGGATTGAAGTATAGAATTCTTTTTATTTTGTCGGTCGAATTTTTCTGCGCTTTTAGAAGTACAGTTCCCGAAAATAAAAATACAGTAAGCGTAACAAAAGATATAAATTTTCTCATCACTAATTCGAATGCAAAATTACTGCCTTTTAGTTGGATACCATAATTTATTTAAGAAATATTTAACATTTTTTTCTATCAAATTTGATACATGAAATCAATAATGTTTGTGCATTCAAAAAATAGTTGTAATTTTGCAGCCGTTACATAATAATCATTAAACAATATTGGAATGTACTTAACAAACGAAAAAAAGCAGGAAATTTTCGCAAAACACGGAAAATCTGCACAAGACACAGGAAGTGCTGAAGGACAGGTAGCTCTTTTCACTTACAGAATCAATCACTTATCTCAACACCTAAAGTCTAACCGTCACGATTTCAACACAGAGAGATCTTTGGTTAAATTGGTAGGTAAGAGAAAAAGTTTACTAGATTATCTTAAAAACAAAGATATCAACAGATATAGAGCAATTATTGCTGAACTAGGTTTAAGAAAATAATCTGTAAAGATTTTACAAATAAAAGCAATCTCGAAAGAGGTTGCTTTTTTGTTTGTATAGATGGATCAGTTACAAAAATTGGGGACTACGCAAAAAGTTTGTATCCATAAAGTTTGTCCTCCCGTAGGGATCTCAGTATAGTATTAGAAAACAAGACAAGAATAATTCTTTATTTTCTTTTTAACGCTATCGATCGCTAGAGCTTTGTTTCTTATTTTAAATATTTTCGGTCGCAATGGCGTTCTACTCAGCAAATGATAGCAATATTTAACTCTATTAATTTTAAAATTCAAAGCCTTAAACTTTGAACACAAAGCCCGCAAAGTTTTTTTTTTTGAATTCCATTTGTTTTAAGTTTCACAAAACCGTTCCACTTATAAAATTATAAAAGACAGTAAAAAAATTATCTACTTTCTCCCCAACTTTTGAGATCCTTCAGCTGCTTCGCTCTCAGGATGACACCATGAAAATAACTTTGCAAAATAAACAGTTAGTATTAGCGTCTCTGTCATCCTGAGCGTGAAGCAGTCGAAGGATCTATATAAATTTAAACAAGAGAAAATTAAGCAGTTATATTGAACTTGTATAAAAATGAGACAATCAGGAGTGCCTCATTTTATATTTTTATCTCTATTAATATTTAAATTAATGTCCAGATTTAGATTCGCCAGCTTCTACATGGCTTAGATATTTCGTGCAATATGCTCCGAAAATCAAAATCATAATATAGCAGAGTACAGGAATGATAAATGAATGCTGAACTCCAAAATGATCGGCTAAAAACCCTTGGAAAATAGGAACAATAGCACCTCCCAAAATAGCCATTACGACCAATGAAGATCCCTGGCTTGTATATTTTCCTAATCCTGAGATCGCCAATGTATAAATATTCGAGAACATGATCGAGTTGAAAATTCCGATTCCTAAGATGCTGTACATCGCAATTTCACCATGATTTACCATCGCTGAAATCAATAAAATGACATTGATTGCTGCAAAAATAGACAACGTTCTTGCCGGAGCTGCTTTTCCAACGAAGAAGGCAATGAAATTAAGAATGATAAATACTAAGAAGAAGCTGATCTGTGCAAAAGTAAGATCTACAATGCTGAAAATTACCAAGAAAACCAAAGCGGCTGCTCCCAACATGAAGATCGCTTTTTTAGCCTGACTGATAGAATGATTCAAAGAAATGGCTCCTAAGAAACGCCCGATCATCGCACCTCCCCAATATAAGGAAAGGTAATTTTTACTGATCGCTTCATTAAACTTCATTGTTTCTTCAAGAAAACTGATGATGAAACTTCCTACGGCAACTTCACCACCAACGTAGCAGAACATAGCAAAAACTCCGAATTTCAGGTGGCTGTATTGTAATGCACCCCAACCTTTTACCACTTCTTCTTCCTCCATTTGGAAAGACGGAAGTTTTACCCTTGAGATCAATAAACCTACTAAAAGAAGAATTCCTGCAAAGATCAGATAAGGAATTCTTGTTGCCACAGCACTGAATGAACCGTCAGCTGCAGAGAAAAATTCAAAAATTAAGTGACCTCCTAAAACCGGCGCAATCGTTGTTCCAAATGCATTGAAAGCCTGCGTCATATTCAATCGGCTGGATGCAGAATCTTCAGAACCCAAAAGGGAAACATACGCGTTGGCGGTAATCTGCAATACGGTAAATCCTAATCCTAAGATGAATAAAGCTCCTAAAAATAAAGGATAATAAGAGAAAGTAGCGGCCGGATAGAATAGAACACATCCAAAAGCTGCCAATCCGATTCCGAAAAGAATTCCTTTTTTGTAACCCACTTTATTAATGGGGTCGCCTTGGGAAATCGAAATCAGGAAATAAATCAATGAGCCAATAAAATAAGCTCCGAAGAAACAAAACTGTACCAGCATTGATTCGAAGAAACTTAGGTTAAAAAGCTGTTTCAGGTAAGGAATCAAAATGTCATTCATACAAGTGATGAATCCCCACATAAAGAATAAAAGAGTAATGGTAATAAGCGGAATAGTGTAATTCCTGCCTTGCGATTTTACTTCATTATTGATCATAAACACACATATTTAGCAAAAGAGTTTTTAGTTCTCCTTTTAATTCAAGTCATCACAATGGTTTGAAAATCTTCTTGTTAAGCTAATTTTTAATCTAATTTTTAAGCTAAATCTTCAAGAAGCATGGCAAATATAGTTGAAGTTCGTGTTTTTATGCAAACTTTATTGTGTTTTTAATGTTAAATTTTATTTTATTCATTTGCAAATGTTTTAAAATTTACATCAGATTTTAACTATTATAGAATGAAAATGATAAAATGTTTTCAACTTAATAATTTTTATAAGAATCGTTTGTATTTCCCAAAGTGAGATATTAATTGATTGATAGTATGTTTATTAAATGGTAAAAATACCATGAAGAACGTAAGCCAATTTTGATATTTTAATGCTAAAAATTTAAAACATCATTATAATATATTACCTTTGCAATCGAAAATTTAAAGAGTTTAAATAATAATCGTACTCAATACGGAGTACAAGAGACGAAAATTTATGAGTATACCTCAAGCGTTTACAGAAACGATTACTCTTGCAGACGGCAGAGAAATCACTTTAGAAACAGGAAAATTGGCGAAGCAAGCCGATGGATCTGTGGTAGTAAAATTGGGCGGAACAATGCTTTTAGCAACTGTTGTAGCCAATAAAGAAGCAAATCCTGGTGTAGATTTTTTACCATTAACGGTAGATTACAGAGAAAAATTCTATGCAGGTGGTAGAATTCCCGGAAACTTTTTCCGTAGAGAAGCAAGACCTTCAGATCAGGAAATTTTAACGATGCGTTTGGTAGACAGAGTTCTACGTCCGCTTTTCCCTGAAGATTTCCACGCGGAAGTTCAGGTAATGATTTCTTTGATTTCTTATGACGGACAAACAATTCCTGATGATTTAGCTGGTTTAGCGGCTTCTGCAGCAATTGCTATTACTGATATTCCTTTCAACGGACCAATGTCTGAAGTAAGAGTTGTAAGATTCAACGGAGAATTGGCAATTAACCCAAGCTATGAAGCTTTAAAAGATTCAGAATTGGATATCATGGTGGGAGCTACTAAAGATTCCATCGTAATGGTAGAAGGGGAAATGAAAGAAATTTCTGAGCAGGAAATGTTGGAAGCTATTAATTTCGGTCATGCTGAAATCAAAAAGCAAATTGAAGCTCAGGAAAGATTAGCAGAAAAAGTAGGAAAGGCTTTCCCTAAGAGAGAATATTCTCACGAAAATCACGACGAAGAAATTCGTGAAAAAGTTTGGAAAGAAACTTACGATAAAGTATATGAAGTAGCAAGAACTCCTTCTGGAAAAGAAGAAAGAGGAGAAAAATTCAAAGCGGTACGTGAAGAATTCCTTGCTCAGTATGTAGATGATGCAGAAGAGTTAGAAAGAGTAACACCTTTCGTAAAAGTATATTATCATGATGTAGAGAAAGAAGCAATGCGTCAGATGATTCTTGAAGACAATATCCGTCTTGATGGTCGTGATCCTCAAACGATTCGCCCAATCTGGTCTGAGATTGATTATCTTCCTGGAGCTCACGGTTCTGCAATCTTTACAAGAGGTGAAACTCAGTCTTTAACGGCTGTTACACTTGGTTCTGTGAAAGATGCGAACATGGTAGACAGCGTAATCACTCAGCACGATGAAAAATTCTTCTTACATTATAACTTCCCTCCATTCTCAACGGGTGAAGCAAGACCTTTAAGAGGTACTTCAAGAAGAGAAGTAGGACATGGAAACTTGGCTCAAAGAGCTTTACAGGCGGTAATTCCTGAAGAAAATCCTTATACAATCAGAATTGTTTCTGATATCTTGGAATCAAACGGTTCGTCTTCAATGGCAACAGTTTGCGCTGGAACATTAGCATTAATGGATGCGGGTGTGCAGATTACAAAACCGGTTTCTGGTATTGCCATGGGATTGATTACTGATACAAAATCTGGTAAATTCACGGTACTTTCCGATATCTTAGGAGATGAAGATCACTTAGGAGATATGGACTTTAAAGTAACTGGTACTGCAGACGGTATCACGGCTTGTCAGATGGATATCAAAATCCAGGGGCTTTCTATGGATATCATGGAAAAAGCTTTGATGCAGGCTAGAGACGGAAGATTGCATATCTTAAATAAAATTACGGAAACTATTTCTGAACCAAGAGCAGATGTTAAACCTCACGCTCCGAAAATGGTGGTAATGGAGATTCCTAAAGACTTCATTGGTGCTGTAATCGGGCCTGGTGGAAAAATCATTCAGCAAATGCAGAAAGATACGGATACCGTTATCGCAATTGAAGAAATTGGTGAAATTGGACGTATCGAGATTGCAGGAACAGACAGAGAGAAAATCAATGCTGCTGTTGCTAAGATCAATGAAATTACTTTCGTACCAGTAGTAGGCGAAGTTTACAAGGGTAAAGTTGTAAAAGTAATGGATTTCGGTGCTTTCGTAGCGATTGCTAAAGGTACAGAAGGTCTTCTACATATTTCTGAGATCGAATGGGCTCGTTTAGATAAAGTTCCTTACAATGAAGGTGATGAAGTGGAAGTGAAGTTCATGGGTTACGATGATCGTAAGAAAATGAAACTTTCAAGAAAAGTTCTTTTACCAAGACCTCCAAGACCTGAGAAAAAAGAAGGTGAACAAAGAGGACCAAGACCAGAAGGACAGAACAACAGATCTGAAAGACCACACAGACCTGAAGTACAAAGAAGACCGGAAGGTGACAAGCCTGCTGGAGAAGAAAAGCCGTCAACTGAAGCTTAAGAAAAATTCCTATAGATATGAATCCCTCAATTTTGAGGGATTTTTTGTTTCTATATTTTTTGGCATGATTTTTCGTTTAAACAGTTCAAAAAAATACACAAAAATGAAAAAACTATTTATTGCAGCCTTTTTAGGTATTGCCGGCTTCGCATTTTCTCAAACGGTTAATAATATTCCTATTAAAGATATTAATGTAGAATATATAGAAATCGTAGGCTACGGTAGATTATTCAGTAATAAAGTTGATGTAGATCTTGATTTCGGACAAAACACCAAATTCTTTTCTGGAAAAAATGATTTAATTATTTTAGATGAAAAAGGTAAAGTAGTGAAGTTCAATTCTGTCATAGATGCATTGAATTTTATGTCTGCTAACGGATATCCTTTACAGCATGTATACACAATGAATAATCCTGAAGATAATTCAACCATAGTACATTATATTTTAAGAAAAAATAAATAATAAATAAAGCCATATATTTTCCAATTGAAATTCAATTAATTATATACGAAAAATGAATAATTTTTCGTATATTTGCATATTAATAATTAAAAAGGTCTCTGCCTTTGCTTTCTCTGGAACGGTTTAGAATTTCTATTTTCCAGCATCAGTTTTCGCTTTTACAGCAGACAATTTTACTATTAATTCCAATAGACTTAGTTTTTAGAGTCATACGGAGACTTATACACCTTTTTAGGCTTTTCGGTTAAACGAAAGGTTTTTTATTCAGAATAACAATTAAATTTTAAAACAATATATGGCGGATTCTTTCTCTAAAAAAGAAAATTTCAAGAAAAAACAGCAAAAACAAAAAGAAAAAGCACAAAAACGCGAAGAACGTAAATCAAGCAACAACAAAGGAAAAAGCCTTGATGATATGATCATGTACGTAGATGCTAACGGGCAGTTGACTTCTACACCTCCTGATAATGCTGAAAGAGAGGAAATTGATATCAACAACATTCAGTTGGGTGCAGCTCCTATCGAAGAAGAAGAGATAAGAAAAACTGGAATCATCACATTTTTCAGCGAAAAAGGCTACGGATTTATCACAGAAGATAGATCAAAAGAAAATATTTTCTTCCACAGCAACAACTGTACAGAGCCTGTGAAAAAAGGAAATAAAGTGTCTTATGAAAAAGAAAAATCACCAAAAGGTTTTTCTGCAATAGACATTAAAATCGTAAAATAATACACATTTATACTGATATAAAAAAGAGCTTCATCTAATGAAGCTCTTTTCTTTGTTGATGAAAGTTTTATCTCTGTCAGTTCGAGTGTTTTTCGGAGCAAAACGTAGAAAAATGTATCGAGAACTACTGAATCGAAGCACAAAATTTGTCTTTTCATCATGAACTTCTCGATACAATTTTTTTGCAAAAAAATCACTCGAAGTGACGTTATATTTGATGAGTGATCATTTTGCTCAAAGTGTCTAGCTTTTAATACAGATTCTCTCTGATCTCAATCAGAATCTTCGTTGTTTTTTCGATATCGGGAAAATTAGGAAGATTAGAAATCGAATGATAATGTTCGATGGATTTAATCAGACTTTCTGCTTTATCCATGACGGCTTCGTACGACCAGTTTCCGGCTTTGATGTCTAATAATTCATCACGGTTTTCTACACGAATGTTAAATGAATTGGTTTTAAAAATTTGTTCGCAAGACTGTAACAAACGAATGGTATGCATCATATTTTTGCTGTCATAATTTTGTCCGTGATTTTGATTGACATTGTATCGGTCTTCATTTCGTTCCGAAACCCATTTCCAATATTCACGGTAATCTTTGCAATAGGTAGAGTAGGCATCGAGGTTGCAGAACAAATAAGCAATTGGTTTTTCCTCTTTCGGAACCGATGAAACAGAAACCTGGTTGGCTTCTTCATGCTGAATGATTCCTTTATAGTTCAGATCTCCAGATTCGTTGTAGAAAAGTGCAAACATTCCTTTGGTATTGTCGATGCTTACCAAACCGCATTTTTCTTGAACTTTCCCATTTTCCGAAAGCCATTTTTTCAATAGAATCGAACCTTGATTCTTCAAAATATACCAGAAATCAAGGATAGATTTTCTTTCTTTATCAATTGGATTTAGGATCTTTTTATTTAATCCCTTTGCTTTTTTAATTTGTGAAATGGCGTAACCCGCAAAGGTGTCTTTGCATAATTTAGAAAGAAAATCTTCTGGTTTCAGCAAATCCATCAACGGATTTTTATGTTGAATACAATCTTCCGGACTTGCCAGAATTTCCAAAATATTTGGATTATTTTTCTGTAATAATTCAACCAATCTTCCGATTTCGTAATAGGTAATATCGTTTGTTTCATTGGAAATCTGAGGAATGTAGTTTAAACCAAAAAATCTTCTTTCAGCAAATAATACACTCCACGAATATCTGTATCTGAGTTTTCCGTTGCGAGTCCGAAGGAGCGGCTTCCGGAGATGGCTTGGAAGAGGATGAGGTTTTTGTTTTTTAAGTCTTCAATAATCATGGTTTTTCTTTTTCTATCATTTCTTTTATTTTAATAAGAGCGTCACTCGCTTTTTCTTTAATCAACATATATTTTTTTGTTCTTGAAAAACGTTCAAAGAAATAGCTGTCTTCTTCGGTATTAATTTCTATCAGAAATCCACCATATTGCAAAACTGTTTCTGCGATCATTTGTGGTAACGTTGTTGCTCCTGAAGTTCCGATTACAAAAAGAATTCCTGTATTTTTAGCAGCTCTTAAAGTAGAGTGTAGAAAATACAGTTTTTCATTATACGATTCATCAAACCATAGCGTATTGGGACGAAGCCAGTCTCCGCAATTCTGACAATGCAAAAGTTCTATATCTTTTTCTGTAAGATCTTCGGTCAATTCTTTGGATTTTAATTCTGAAGGTATCAACATAACACTGCTGCATTCTGATGCGCAACGTACTGTTTGTTTATTCCCATGAATTTCAAAAATGTTTTTACTACCTGCTTTTTGATGAAGTCCGTCGACATTTTGAGTAATCAACTGAAACTTTTTATCAAGCAGATTTTCTATTTCAGCAATGGTAAAATGTCCTTGATTGGGCTGAGCTTCTTCAATGAGCTTTTTCCAGAATAAATTATATTGCCAAACCTCTTCCTGATTTTGACTGAAATATTTAAATGTTCCGAATTCTTCCGGTTTGTGATATTTTGTTCCTTTTATCCATATGCCGTCAATTCCACGATAGGTTGGTAATCCGCTTTCTGAAGAAATTCCGGCGCCTGTAAGAAAAGAAAATAAATTCTTTTTCTCTTTTTGTAAATTTTCCTGTATAAGTGTTTCTAATGTTGGTTTCATTGCTATAAATTTAATATTTCCCTAAAAACCCTTTCCATCTTAGTTTTTTCCGAATTTCCACCCTTTAAACTTTTCGCTCTTTCTTCATCATCCAAAACCATTTTCTCCAAAAATCCAAACAATTCCCAGTCATTTGGATGGTAATAAGATTCTCCTTTTGTAGCTTTTAAAGCGATTAAGTTTTCTATTTTCATTCTTGTGAAATCATCTACTAAAACTAACAATTCACTGAATAAAACTGGTGGAACGGTTCCTTTTTCTAATATCCATTTTCCGGTCAGAGTCGTGCGAAGGCAGTAGAAATAAGATTTTAATTTTACTTCATTGGCTCTGCAGGCTTCCAGATATTTTTTGCTCATGCTTGAGTAATGATAAAATACAGCGATCGGAGAAAAGCATTCATCCGCCAAAGGTTTGAATAATTCATAGAATTTTTCATTTTTAACGTAAACGATAGGAGAGTAGAACCAGCTTAATAAAGCGGCATTCGATTTTAACAACAAATGAAAAGTCTTCCTCAAATCCCATCCGGAACCATCCAAATCATCTTCTGTCATAAATTCTATCGTTTCATCCTTATCCCATGGTGAAAGATACCAGTCTTTTTCGTGTCGGTAGATAAAACGTATGTCGTAATCGCTGTCTGGCGAAGCAAAACCCCAGGCCCGACTTCCGGATTCTACGGCAAGAAGTATTTCTATGCCGCGTTTTTCTTCAACTTCTTTTAATTTTTCTAATATTTTTGGTGTCATTGTTTTTGTTTTTAATTAGTTATAAAACGTTATTTTTTTAAATCTTAAACACAAACTCTGTCATTCTGAAAGAATCAAAACTCTTTATTAAACTATATTTAGATTCCTACGGAATGACAAAGTGGATGGATATTAACACATAATTTGAAATAACGTTTTTCAATTAAAACAAACTATGCTTTTCTAAATTTTTTCTTCCTCTTCCAAGGCGCATTCTTCTGCACATTACCCGCCATAATACATCCGTAAGGCATCACTTCATCCAACACCTCGCAAAGTCCATATTCTTCAATCTGGGCTCTCACGTTTTTAGCACTTTTATAAGCGGTTGGAAGCTCAGAAATATCAATTTCATTGGTGAAGAAACGGATATCTAATCCTTTTGTTTCTTCTTCAAACACTTCTTCAATAGTTTTATGAGCCAAAGATTTTTTATGCTGACTTCTGCTGAAATTTCTTCCCGCTCCGTGTGGCGCAAAACCAAGATTTCTCTCATTTGTTTTTCCCTGAACAATCAAAACGGGTTCTGACATATTCAACGGAATCAATCTCGGTCCCGTAATATCCGGCATAAATTTATCATCCAAAGGCGTTGCTCCTTTTGCATGGTAAAACAAATCTCCATCCTTGAAAACGAAATTATGTTCGTTCCAATATCGATCTTCTTTTTCGATTCCTAATTTATTTAAAGTCGCATCGTGAATCGAAGTATGGTTTTCTTTCGTCCATGTTCTGATCAACTGAAGCGCTTCCCAATACGATTTTCCTTCTTCAGATTCGTATGGAATCCAGGCATTTTCTCTCAATGTTTCAGGAGAATTTTCTATTCTGAATTGATTCGCAACCTTTATTCCTTTATCATACAATGCTGCTCCGGGAGCTCTTGAACCATGGTGTGTCACCAACATTGTATTTCCGGTATTCTTCGAAATTCCGACAAACAGGAAATGGTTACCATCACCCTGCGTTCCCATATGAGAACGGGCAATGCTTATTAATTTTTCATCATTCAGGAAGTCATTGGCTCTGAAAGCATCCATTAATTCCTGAGACATCGGCATTTGCTCACCTCTCGGTCTACCTCCGTATCCGAAATGCGTGATGGAATGGGCAGCATCCAAAACTTCTTTAGGATCTGCTTTTCCAAAATCCGTCAACATCACCGAACAACAGATATCTGCGCTATGGAATCCCGGGTGAATGGCATTTTTTGCCACTACAACGCCACCAACAGGAATCTGACCCACCGGACCTGTCGGACAGGCATCGGGCATAATCGCTCCGGCAACCAAAGTTGGAGTTTTCATCAAAACTTTCATGGTGTTGATTACTTTTTCCACGTTATCGGTTTCACTTTCATGTTCAGCGCGGATGTTGATGACAAAATCTTTTGCCGTCTCATGAAGAGGAATCAATTCCGGTTGTTTGAATTGTTCCAAATAGGTTGCGATTTGATTTTCATCTAATTGATTTTCGTTGATATGAGTAATTGCTTCGGCAAACCATTTTGCTGGTCTATATCCTAATTCGATTAAGTTGTTTCCGTTAAATTCCATGTGTTCTTCATTTTGTTGATGCAAAGTAAAAACTAAAGTGTGCAATGTTTTTGCGTATTATAAATTTTTTATATTTTTATTCAAAAATTATTTTTAGGCATGATGGAAAACTTAACTCCGGAAATATTTCAGGCATTTCAAAACAAACTGAAAACAGGTAACAGAAGAGGCGTTCATCTAAATGCTATTCCCGGAAGCTCAAGATATAAATTTGATCTTGCGCGACTTTCCGAAATCAATAAAAGTCTTCCTGAGCATTTTATCATTAACCTTTTGACGCAGAAAAATATTAATTTTAAATTCTCTATTCATGATAAAATCTCAGATGAGGTTTCAAAAGAAGCGGTAAATGACAGTATTTATTTATCGGATGATGAAAATACAGAAACCGAAAAAAATACGACTGAAATTTCTCTCGTTAAAGATAAAACCAAGAATGGAGCGTTAGAAAAACTGTCTGCCAGTCTTGAAAATCTTATCTTTCAAAACGAAGTGATCCAGTCGGAAAAAGGAATTAATTCTTTAGGTTTCGGTTTTCCGATTCTAATCCGAAAAGATATGGACGGACAGATTTCTGCGTCACCCATTTTGATCTGGTCTGTTACGATCAAACCTGTCAACGAACTGAACACCTGGGAAATCAGCCGAACGGAAGATGATCCGATTTATGTGAATGAAGTTTTAATCAATCATTTACAAAGCGATTCTGGAATTACGCTGGAGCAGATTCCTGAAGAAATGCTCGCCGATGGAAAAATAGATAAACCTGAGTTGCTGGAAATCTGCCAAACCTTATTGGGACAGCTTAAAATTACCCAGAATCTTGATTTTATCTTAAATAATTATGAAGAAATTCCATTAATTAAATCCAAAGCTTCTTACGAAGATCAGCTTCAGAATAAAGGTGATGCGATTATCATTAAATCCGGTGTTTTCTCCATTTTTGAAGTGCAGAAACAGAATATCATCAATGATTATGAATCGTTAAAAAGAGAGTTTAAACCTCTTGAAAATACGACAAAGCCAGATTTTCAATCGATCACATCCATTGAAACCGATCCTTCACAACAGGGAATTTTAGAATCGTTAAAATCACAGACTAAAATCCTGATCCAAGGACCTCCGGGAACAGGGAAAAGCCAGACGCTGACGGCTGTTTTGGTGAATGCACTGGAAAATAAGCAGAAAACCATTGTGGTCTGCGAAAAGCAAACGGCATTGGAAGTTTTGTACAACGCCCTTCATAAACTGGGCTTGGAGCGCTATTGTATTATGATTAAAGACAGTGTTTCCGACCGAAAGCCTGTGGTGGATGCGGTAAGAAATACCATTGATCCTGCTGATTTCAAGAAATCGGGACAACCTTATTCCGTTCAGCCTTTGCAGGATCAGCTCGTAGAAATTTTACAGCATAAAACAACGATCAACGAAGTTCACGAATTGTTAAATTCAGATTTGATTCCGGGAAAAAACTTGACGGAAATTGTAGCTGATTTGTTGAAATTCAATGAAACAAAAGAAAATATAAATATTCAGGATATTCAGTTTTCCTTTTCGGAAGAAGAGTTTAAAGATATTGAATATATATTGGAAAAGGGAAAAGATTTGTATGAAGAATACAAACCTTTTGAAAAATCATCATTTATTAATCCTGAAAAATTAATTAGCGAAAATTTTCATAACAGTTTACAAAATTTAGATACTTCTTTTCAGAATTATGAAAAATTATGGGATGAAATTCAATCGCTGATTATTGATTTTAAACCCGTTTATGAAGAAAAGAGAAAGCTGAATTTCAGTCAGAATCTTCAAAAATTGTCTTCTTTAATCAACGAAACAGAAGTAATTACCTCTGTTCTGAATCAGAATTCTGAAGAGTTTCATCCCGAAATGACGAACGGATTTTTCTATAAATTCACAGCTTTGTTTTCTTCAGCCAAGAAAAAGAAAATCAGTAATCAGAAAAGATTATTAGAGATCAGTTCAGGGATTAAACAGATCAGTTTAAGTGAATTTTTTCCTTCGATTGAACTGTCGGATCACCTTTGGAATAATAAAAATGAAATCCTGAATTACCGTCAGAAAATACAAAACCTTTCGTCTGAGTTTTCTTCAAAGTTGGAAGAACAGTTTAATGAAATTGATTTCTTGAATGTATTTGATCCTGTGGCTTCAGGAAAAGAGACGGAAATCATTTCCCAACGCATTCAGCTATTGAAAAAAAGTATATCGACTGATCAGTGGATCAAAGATCTGAATTTTGGAAATACGTATCAAAACTTTGATGAATATTTAATTTCTGTTTTAGATCAATACAGATCGTACAGAAGTCATACTGAAAACCC
Organism: Chryseobacterium sp. UBA6632; assembly: GCA_002455915.1. Taxonomy (GTDB): domain Bacteria; phylum Bacteroidota; class Bacteroidia; order Flavobacteriales; family Weeksellaceae; genus Chryseobacterium. The sequence goes on along the minus strand of DKLU01000360.1, from coordinate 6,304 downwards.
TCTTTTAAAGGAATTTAACTGGTTTTATTTCAATCAGCCACTGACTGTTTTTCAGAAAAAAGTATTGGAAAAACTGTATTCAATTAATGATTGGAAAGCTTCTTTTTATTCCGCTTATTACCCCTTATTGTTAAACAAACATTCTGATGCTAAACTTAATTTTAGCGAAAAAAATTATGATGAAATTACAAAGCAGATTAAGCAATATGGATTTTCTCAGCAGAGTTTTATTCAATATTTCTGGAATGATTCTCAGCAGAATGCGGTGAAAAAATTTGAACAGACAAATAAGGATATTACGGTGGCCAATCTTTACAATAAGAGAAGCAGTGTCAATCATAAAAGATTAACGTTACGACAAATCGTGCAGAAAGATATTGATCTGTTTACTAACTTTTTTCCAATTATTCTGACCACTCCGGATGCGTGCAGCAATCTTTTTCATGGTAAGAATTTTTACTTCGATAATGTTGTCTTCGATGAAGCGAGTCAGTTGAAATTGGAAGACAACCTTCCTGCAATGTTGAAAGGGAAAAATATTATTATTGCCGGAGATGAACATCAGATGCCGCCATCGAATTATTTCAGTAAAGTTTTTGATGGAGTGATTGAAGATGAAGACGATATTGAATATGAAAATGAGGTCATCACCTATAAAAATTCTTTGTTGAATATCGAATCTTTGCTGGATTTTGCGACTGAAAGTCCGTTTGAAAAGAATCATCTGGATTTTCATTACCGTTCTAAGCATCCTTGTCTGATTGATTTTTCTAATCATGCGTTTTATAATTCGCGTTTAAAGCCTCTTCCGACAAAATCTGAAACGTTACCAATTGAATTCTTTCAGGTAGATGGCGTTTTTGATGAACATACGAATAAAGAGGAAGCGGATAAAGTATTGGAGATTTTAAAGAATATTCAACCTTTAAAAGATGGAAATTATCCGTCGGTGGGAATTGCGACTTTCAATATTTCTCAAAGAAATTATATCAAAAGAAAAATTGTTCAGGAAACCAATCTTCCAGGAAATGAGATTTTTAAAGAAAAAATTCAGGGATTGGAAGCAGCGGGATTATTCATTAAAAACCTTGAAAATATTCAGGGTGACGAAAGGGATATTATCATCATGTCGACAACCTACGGAAGAAAATCTGGTGGAAAATTTATCCAGAGTTTTGGACCAATCAATCATACAAAAGGATATAAATTGCTGAACGTGATTATCACCAGAGCAAAGGAAAAAATCTATGTCTGCAACTCGATTCCCGAAGAGATTTTCTCGAATTATAAAGAGGCTTTGCAACAGGAAGGTTCAAATAACAGAAAGGCGGTTTTGTATGCTTATTTGGCGTATTGTAAGGCGGTAAGCAATAAAAATGAAAGCCAGAGACTGGAAATTCTGAACACGTTAGATCAATTTGGATATGTTGATCATTCAAACAAAAATACAAGCTCCAATGGTTTTATTGATGTGATTTATGATCGACTGCAACAAGATTTTCCTCAATTAAAAATGTTGAAAAATCATCATTTCGGAGGCTATGAATTTGATATTCTGATTGAAAAAGAAGATGGAAAATCAATTATTATCGAAGCGATGAGTAAAGAGAAATATTCTGGAAATCTAGGTTATCTGGAAGATTTACATAAAGAAAAAATAGTCCGAAATGCAGGTTTTGAATACATCAGAATATGGAGCCAAAACTGCTGGCAAAACTTGGACGCGGAAATACAAAAAATACATAAAAAAATATCATGACAGAACAGTTAAAAAATTCACCTGAAACAATTCAATTTAAAGAAGTAATTGCTCATATTGACGAGAATTACGACTTTACACCAACGAAATTTACTAATGGAAATACGGTAAATGAAGAAAATCAGAATAACGGCTCGTGCAAAGTTTTCAGCTATGCGAAACTGAATGATTTATCTAAAGAAGATACCTTGAATCTCTTCGGGGAATTTTACAGAGAAGATGTGTTGAAAAATCTTGAAGGAACAGATCATCAGAATATCAGAAACTTTATGGAGTTCGGTTGGGAAGGGATTTCTTTTGAAGGAGAGGCTTTGAGTAGAAAGTAAATTGTCATTGCGAGAAACGTAGTGATGAAGCAATCTCAAAATTGTAGTTTGATCGCTTCCTTTGTAAGGAAGAGGTCGTAGTTTGTTTAGATTGCCGTGTCGCAGGCTCCTCGCAATGACATAAAACACAAAATAAAAACTATGTCATCAAATAAGAATGCTCTTATCCGCTATAAAACTTTAGATAAATGTCTTAAGAACAAATACCGAAAATACACTTTGGAAGATCTTATCGACGAATGTTCCGAAGCATTGTTTGAGTTTGAAGGTAAAGAATCTTTCGTAAGCAAACGTACGGTACAGCTGGATTTGCAGAATATGCGAAGTGAAAAATTCGGGTATGAAGCTCCGATTGAGGTTTTTGAAAGAAAATATTACCGATACAGCGATCCTGAGTACAGTATTCATAATATTTCGGTGAACGAAAGCGACCTGAAGGCGATGAATAATGCGGTGCAGATTTTAAAGCAGTTCAAAGATTTTTCGATGTTTAAAGAGATGAACGGGGTGATCCAGAAACTGGAGGATTCTATTCATTCTACCAATCAGAAATCGATTATTCATTTGGATAAAAATGAACAGTTGAAAGGACTGGAATATATTGATATTCTGTACGATGCCATTTTGCATAAAAAAGTTTTAAAAGTAACCTATAAAAGCTTTAAAGCGAGAGAATCTGATTCTTATATCGTGCATCCGCAGTTGCTGAAGGAGTTTAATAACCGATGGTTTTTGATTTGTTTTAATAAGCAATATGCGTATAATTTGGCGTTGGATAGAATGGAAAGTATTCAAATTGAAGAAAAGATAGAATATATTGATAAAAATCTCGATGGCGACGAATATTTTAAAGATATTGTTGGCGTTACAGTTTCCCCAACGATGGCTCCGAGAAATGTGGTCTTTTTTGTGGATTCTCATAATGCACCTTATGTTAAAACCAAGCCTTTACACGCCAGTCAGGAAATTGTAAGTGAATCAAATGACGGAACTGTTTTTAAAATTTGTGTTCAGTTAAACTACGAACTGGAAAGACTTTTATTAGGCTTTGGAGAATCGCTGATTGTTCACAAACCCCGAAAACTTCGAGTGCGATTAGAGGAAAAATTTAGGGCAGGAAGTAAAAACTATGAAAATCTGGTTTTGGATGATGAAGATTAATCAAGTTTGTGGCTTGGAAATTGTAGTAATCAAAAAATAAAATAAAAATATGAAATCAAGAATATTAAAAGCAGTTGTAGCTATTGTAGCCCCTTTGGTAATCGAGTTTGTGATAAAGAAAATATCAGAAAAACTAGATGAAAAATATAATAAAGACGAGAAAAAACAACTTCATGAATCTGTTTAAAATGATTCATGTTTTAAACTACAGAAAGAGACTGTTAACTTATGGCAGTCTCTTTTTATTTATACAAAATCATAAACTCCATTTTTCCAACCCAATACTTTAGAAGAATCCGCTTTTAGCCAGTTTTTAAGAATAGTAGCATATACTTTCCTGAAATCTTCAGAATAAATTAAATCTCCTTCATTCAATTTGGTTAAATCTGGAAGTGGGTTTAAAAGTCCTTTTTTCTTCAAGCCACCACTTATGAAAAACATCTGGTTCGCCGTCCCGTGATCGGTTCCGTTGCTTGCATTTTGGGCAACACGTCGACCGAATTCTGAAAAAGTCATTAACAAAATATCATCAAAAAGTCCGTTACTTTTCATGTCTGCAACGAAAGATTTTACGGCTTCATTAATGTCTCCAAATAATTTTTGTTGTCTTTCATTTTGGTTCACATGCGTATCAAAACTTCCTACTGAAAGATAATAAACTCGTGTATTAATATCGGACTTAATCAATGATGCAACGGTTTTAAAATCTTTTCCCAATTGTGAAGTCGGATAAGTTTGTTCGGTCTTTTTGGCTTTACTTTTATCAAAAATATAGCCCGCATTATTGATGGTGGAACCTAAAGTTTGGTATAAATAAGAAACCGTTTCATCGTCATGATGATGATCGTACAATGATTTGAAGTATTTTTCCTGGCTGGTTTGATATAATCTTTTCGGATCTTTGAAGGCGAATGCTTTATTATTTTCACCTTTTAAAGCCAAACTTAGCATATCATCAACTTCTAATGCCTGAGTTGGATGTTCACATTTATAACATTCTTCATCTAGAAAACGCCCCAGCCAGCCGGTTTCCAGATATTCATCGCTTTTGCTTGCGGAATGCCAAATATCCATGCTTCGAAAATGGGATTTATCGGGATTGGGATACCCGACATTATTCATCACGGAAAGCTCGCCATTGTCATACAATTCCTTAAAATAGGAAAGGGCAGGGTTAATTCCTGCTTCATCGTTAAATTGCAAAGAATCTTTGATGGCGATATTTTTTCTTTCTTTAAAATAAATGTCATTTTTTGTCGGAATGATCGTATTTAAACCATCATTTCCACCTGTAAATTGAAGCACCACCAAAATCTTCTGATTGGGTTCCAATGCTTCATCGAAAGTCATTGCTTTCAGAAAATTAGGCATCAACAACGATGCGGTAGCCAATGAACTTATTTTTAGGAATTCTCTTCTTTTGATTAGCATAAATAGTAGGTTTTAGGTTAAAGATGGTAGGTTGCAGGCTTTGCAGCGTACTTTAGCTATAAGCTAAAATCTGCAACCTGCGACCTTACATCAACTGATATTCTGGCGTTGACATTAGATTAATCACATTCATTTTCACACTATTGTCGGAGAAATTTTTAACCGAGCTCATATCCAAAGATTTTGAATTTTGAATTAAATAATCTTCAACATTTTTTCCGTTAAAAATCTTTTCTACTCTTGCCCAATCGATTGTAATATTCGGATTTTTAAAGCTTTTCGCAAGATTATTTGGGTTCTTTTTTAAACCCATATCCACATCATCATCTTCTTTTGGATGATAATCAAGCGGTCTTAAACCCGACCAAATCTGGGGAATTTGCAATCTCAACATCAATGTCGAGCTGTCAATCCATGATTTTCCGTTTGGCCAGCCTGCAACGTTTGGTGGATACAAAAGCGTTTGCCCTAATAATTTCTGATAAACGATGAGGTTTTCCGGATTTTGAATATTCATTGGAAGAGTTCTCATCATTCCTGCAATCAATTCTATGGGCGATTTTATTCTGTTCCCAATGTTTTTTTTATCATAAAACCATGAACTTGAGAAAATATCTTTCATGAGTTTTTTAATGTCGTAGTTCGATTGATAAAAACTTTCGCTTAGTTTATTTACAATAGCTTCGTCTACATTTTCATTCACGAAAAATTTGTAAATTTTTGTGGTGATGAATTTTGATGTTGCCTTTTGTTCAAGAATAATATTTAAAGCATCGGTTCCTGTAAAATTTCCGGTTTTGTTGAGAAATGTTTTTGTTCCTTCATCATGTTGTTTTGGTCTTTCAACAAAATTCCCTTCTTTATCATAACCCCATCCGGTAAAGGCTCTTGCACCTTCTCTTATGTCTTTTTCGGTATAATTTCCTCGTCCCATTGTGAAAAGTTCCATTACTTCACGAGCGAAATTTTCATTGGGATGATCTTTTTTATTTTGTTGATTATTTAAAAAGTTCAACATTGCAGGCGCTTGGCTCACTTCAAACAAAAGATCTTTGAAATTTCCCAGTGCATTTTTTCGGATAACATTTAAAATCTGTCGATTAAATCTAGGATTTTGAACTCTCGAAGCAAAATGCCCATGCCAGAAAAATGCCATCTTTTCCCTCATTTGCTCTTTGCTGTTAACCATTTTATCAAGGAAATTCAGATTGAGCTCTTCGTTTTGTTCGCGATTGATCTTCTGCATTTCTTTTTTCTTTTCTGCAGGCGATTGATCGGTCATAGAATCATTGATTTCTATATCGGGTGTCTCGTAATTAATTTCAGTAAAAGGTTCTTCTTTAAATAAATCATTAATTAAGTCTTTTACCTTTATATTTTTCAAATCTTCCAATTGGTTGATTCCGGCTCCGAAACCGGCGCGCCAAAGAAGATGTTTATTATTAATGAGAGATGGAGGTGTCATTGTAATACTTTGTTTTTTGATGTTTGGAGTGAGATAAGGTTAAAATAATAACGATTAAGAATTCTTAATATTGCTATTTTTCGCAATTCAAAAAATGTATAGTTTTCATTAAAATCTCAATTCTATATTAAATGTAAAGAATTATTTAAACAGGTATTTAAT